>NZ_JAWXXJ010000039.1:0-16658 GCF_034335085.1 Acutalibacter caecimuris
ATAAGCCGGAGGATTCTGAATGGGTCGTGCTGCCGGTCACAAACTTTGACGCATATTTTGGCAGTACCATGTTCAGCAGGAAGTGGCTGCCCGCTATTCCTGAGAGCATTATCATGCGGAAAAAGGAACGGTTGGGAGTTGCAAGATTTCGAGCGAGTCAATCTATTTTGTAAATAATATATTCTGAGGTAATAATGGGTCAGCCTTGGGTCGGTTGATCATATATGGGTATACCCCTTGAGGTCCTCGCCAATCAAAGCGAACAGGGAAGGTACTACAGTGAAAGTCATCTTAGTTTATTGGAGCGGCACCGGCAACACTGAGGCCATGGCCCAGGCCGTTGCTGAGGGCGTGCAGGCCCAGGGCGGCGAGGCCGCACTGTTCACTGCTGGGAAATTTGACGTTGACATGGCAGGCGCCTTTAACGCCATCGCTTTCGGCTGTCTATCCATGGGTTCAGAGGAGTTGGAAGAGAGCGAGTTCGCGCCCATGTTCGCCGCCTGTGAGCCGGAGCTGAAGGACAAACCCATCGCCCTGTTCGGCTCCTACGGCTGGGGGGATGGGGAGTGGATGCGCACCTGGACCGATACCTGCAAATCTAACGGCGCTATATTGGCCTGCGAGCCGGTCATCTGCAACGAAGCGCCAGACGAAGACGCCCTGGCCCAGTGCAAAGCGCTGGGCGGAGCACTGGTCTTAGCAGGGAAATAAGGGAGTAAATATAGATGGAGCCGGCCTTGAAGCCGTTCACGCGGCAGGCCGGTTCCGCCTTTGATGGGTGCGTTTTGCAAGCCCAGAATGTCCGATGTTCAAAACCTACAAATCAAAGTATGGTTTACCGTGCCATCTATCGTGTTTCTACAAAGTTTCAAATTCATTGAGGCCTGCATTGACAATACCTACATTTGATGATATAATTTCGCTTAGATTAGTCGCAGCTAACTTGATGTTAGGTGTTAATAGAGGGTCAATGCGGATTGCATCGTGAGGTTAGTTTCTGCTAATCAAATTATATCTAAAGGAGATGTCCACCATGAGAAAACTTATCCCCATTCTTCTGACCGTACTGATTCTCTGCTCCGCCATCCTCACTGGATGCAGCTCCACTCCAGAAACAAACTCCAGTGAGCCAGCCTCTACAGTTTCTTCCGAGGGGCAGTCCGAAAGCGTCGCATACCCCATCACGGTTTCACACATCTATGGCGAGACCGTGATTGAGTCCAAGCCTCAGCGTGTTGTCAGCATCGCATGGGAAAACTCCGCCGCGCCGCTGGCCCTGGGCGTGACCCCGGTAGGTGTGTCAGAAGCTAACTACGGTCTTGTAACCGAGCACAAAATCCATCCTTGGACAGACGAGGCTTTCCAGTCCCTGGGCGTAGACAGCCCCCATGTTTTCAACGACACAGACGGCTTTGATTTTGAGGCCATCAGCGATGCCGAGCCTGATTTGATCTTAGCTGTGAACTCAGGCATGACCCAAGAGGAATATGACACCTTAAGCGAGATTGCCCCCACTGTGGCCTACCCGGAAAAACCTTGGCAAGTCAGTTGGCGTGATTCTGCCCTCATTGCCTCCAAGGCCATTGGCATGGAAGAAGAAGGGAAAAAGCTGGTAGAGGACACGGAAAAGCTGATTGCGGAGAAAGCGGCCGAATATCCGGCCCTGGCGGGTAAAAAAGCCATCTTCTGCTGGATCAGTCCTGATGACCTGAGCACCTTCTCTATCTACCTTCCCGGTGATTCCCGGGCCGACTACTTGAACGATTTCGGCTTGGAACTGCCGGACAGCATCCGTGAGTTAGCCCAAACTACCAGCGATTTCTACATAAATGTCAGTCGAGAAAACGCAGACCAGCTCAGCGATGTGGAAATGATCGTAGTCTACGGCAATGCCGCCAACCTGGAAACGATCCAGGCCGACGCCTTAATGAACCAGATCCCCGCAATCAAAAACGGCGCGGTGGCCTTTATTGACGACACCTCCGCTCTTGCGGGCGGGGCCTCTCCCAGTGTGTTGTCCATCCCCTACAATATCGATACCTATCTGAAACTGCTGAACGATGCAGCTGAGGCAGTGAAATGATCAGGAGGCGCACATTATGCCTGCTGTCCCTGCTGGTTTTCCTGATTCTGTGCGCTGTGGCCTCCGTATCATATGGAGCCAAACCCGTCAGCCTCCACAGTATATTTGCGGCGTTGGGGCTGGGCAGCGGCCCGGAGTTTGAGGTCAGCGTGGTACAGGCCCGCATCCCCCGCACACTTTTCGGGGTGATCGCCGGGGCGGCCCTGGGCATCTCCGGCGCACTGATGCAGGCCCTTACCCGCAACCCTATTGCTGACCCCAGTATTTTAGGTATTAACACCGGGGCCTCTCTATTTGTGGTCAGCGGCATGGCGTTTTTCCACATCAGCAGCAACAGTCAATACATCTGGTTGGCCTTTGCCGGGGCCGCGCTGACCGCCGTTGCTGTCTACGGGCTGGCATCCTTAGGCCATGGCGGGGCTACGCCCATTAAACTTGCCTTAGCCGGGGCGGCGGCAAGCACGGCACTTCAGTCCCTGGTGAATACGATAATGCTGCCTGACACCCAGGTGATGGATCGCTTCCGTTTCTGGCAAACGGGCAGCATTGGCGGGGTGACTTGGGAAGACATTGCCGCCCAGTGGCCCTACCTGGCCGTGGGGTTCATAGCCAGCCTGCTACTGGCCCCGGCACTGAACACCCTGGCCCTGGGGGACGAGGTCGCCACAGGCCTGGGCCTGAATGTGGCTCTGGTGCGGGGTACAAGCGCTTTGACCGGTGTGCTGTTGTGTGCGTCTGTCACGGCGCTGGCAGGGCCGATCGGCTTTGTTGGGCTGATGGTGCCCCACTTTATGCGGCTGCTCCTTGGGCCGGATATGCGCTGGGTAATGCCTATGTCAGCCTTGGGCGGCGGATGCCTGCTGCTGGCCGCCGATGTGCTGGGCCGTGTGCTGGGTGGCGCCGGAGAGGTTGAAGTAGGCATTATTACGGCCCTGCTGGGCGCGCCGGTGTTCATCTTCATTGTGAGAAAGGTCAAGGTGCGTGCCCTATGAATAATCAGCAGAATCCTGTCCTTTTGGGCTTTCATAAAAGACACAGGCGATATATCGCGGTTTGCGCGGTGCTGGCCGTGCTGGCGGCCGGGCTGGTTTGCTTTGGCATGGTTTTCGGTCAAACCTTCTACAGCCCCCAGACCATCTTCCGCGTCCTGAGCGGTGAATCGATCAAGGGTGCGACCTTCACCATCAAGACCCTGCGCCTGCCCCGGGTGCTTACGGGACTGCTGGCCGGGCTGTGCTTTGGCATGGCAGGCAACACCTTCCAGAAGCTGCTGCGCAATCCCCTGGCCAGCCCGGATATTATCGGCGTAACCTCCGGGGCCAGCGTGGCGGCGGTGTTCGCCATTTTGGTGTTGGGCTGGAGCGGTGCGCTGGTGTCCGCTTCCGCCGTAGTTTCTGGCATCGTGGTGGCAGGGGCCATATGGTTCTTTTCCCAGGGCGCGGGCTTCTCCAACGGACGGTTGATTTTAGTGGGCATCGGGATGCAGGCGTTCCTCAACGCGGTCATCTCCTGGACCCTGCTGAAAGCCTCGGAGTACGATGTGCCCAGCGCTATGCGGTGGCTCAGCGGGAGCCTGAACGGGGTCAAGATGGAAAATGCGCCCCTGCTCATCGGGGTGCTGGCCATTGCTGGCGGCGGGATCTTGCTGCTGAACCAGCACCTCTCCGTGATGCAGATGGGCGAGGAATACGCCCAAACCCTGGGCGCACATCCCAGCCGGACACGCCTGCTGCTCATCCTGTGCGCCCTGTGCCTGACAGCCTTTGCCACAGCTTCCACAGGGCCCATCGCCTCAGTGGCATTCTTATCTGGGCCTATTGCTGACCGCCTTACCGGCGGAGGGAAGGGCAACATGGTTTCTTCCGCGCTTGTGGGCACGGTGCTGGTGCTTGCCGCCGACCTCTGCGGACAATATGCCTTCCCCGCCCGCTATCCGGTAGGCGTGATAACCGGCATACTCGGCGCGCCCTATCTGCTGTTTTTACTGCTGCGCATGAACAAAAAAGGAGGAAATTAGCGATGGAACAGCACATATTATCGGCTGAAAACCTTCATCTCGGCTATGATGGACGGGTGATTGTGGATAGCATGGAAGCGGTCATACCGGATGGAAAAATCAGCATTATCATCGGGGCCAACGGATGCGGGAAATCCACTCTGCTGAAGTCCTTTGCCCGGCTTTTGCGACCCATGTCTGGAGTGGTCACCCTGGACAGACGGCCCATTGGCAGCTATCAACCGAAAAAATTGGCACAGATTTTGGGCCTGCTGCCCCAGTCCCCGGTGGTACCGGAGGGCATAAAGGTTGCGGACTTGGTGGCAAGAGGGCGGTTCCCATACCGAAAGCTTTTACAAAACGCTACAAAGGAGGATATGCGGGCCGTACAGGATGCCCTGGAGATCATGGGTATTACGGAATTGTGCGACCGCAGCGTAGATGAGCTTTCCGGGGGCCAGCGCCAGCGGGTATGGATCGCCCTGGCGCTGGCCCAGCAGACAGACATCCTGCTGCTGGACGAACCCACCACCTATCTGGACATCGCCTATCAGGTGGAAATTCTCGACAGCCTTGCCGAACTGAATCAAAGTAAGGGTACCACAATCGTCATGGTACTCCACGATATCAATCTCTCTGCCCGCTACGCCGACTGGCTTTTTGCCATGCGCAAGGGGAAGTTGCTGGCCCAGGGGGAGCCTGCGGATATTCTCACCCCGGAGTTAATAAAAGAAGTCTACGGGCTGGACTGCGTGGTAATGGAAGATCCTGTCTCCTGCACGCCTTATGTTGTGCCAAAAGGCAGGTACCATATGAATACTGCCCTGGTGCGGGCCGGATAAGGTTCCAAAAGAAGATAAGACTGTACAAGCGAAAACGACTTGCTTGTACAGTCTCTTTTTATCCCTCCAACTCCGCCTTCCACTTTCGAAAGCTCTCCTCGCTGATGGCGTGCTCGATCTTGCAGGCATCCTCCTCAGCCAGCTTCTCATCCACCCCGGCGGCGATAAGCTGGCGGGTGAAAAACTGGTGCCGCTCATAAATCTGCTCTGCCACCTCCCGGCCCAGGCCGGTCAAGAGCAGGGAACCGTTTCCGTCAACCTCCAAGAACCCGCCCTTTTTCAGCAGCCCTACCGCGTTGCTAATGCTGGGTTTGCTAAAATTCATGTGTCGGGCCAGATCAACTGAGCGCACCGCGCCCATTTTACGCTGCAAAACCAAAATTGCCTCCAGATAGTCCTCGCCGGACGCGTATAATACCATAATTGTCCTCCCTTTAGGTGCGTACCTTGGTATGGTCGCGGAATAGATGATAATAGATTGTAAAAGCCAGTGATGTGACCGCCCAGGAAACCGGGTAGACTGCCAAGATTGCCAGCAGTTGGTGATTGTGCGGCACAAGCCATATCCACAGGACACGGGTAGCGCAGGTGCCAAGCAGAGTGATCACCATGGGCCGCAGACTCTCGCCCTGGCCCCGGATCGCCCCGGCAAAGACCTCGCCGAACACATACAAAAAGTAGAGCGGGGCCATCAGCCTCATAAGCCTGCCGGTGACGCCGGCAATGGGCGCGTCCGCCGAGTTGAGGATAAGACGGCCCAGCGGTTCGCTCCATAAAAACAGGATAGCGCTGATAAAAATGATAACGGCAAGGATCATACCAAGACCGATCCGTACTCCTTTTCTGCAACGCTCCCCCTGGCCCGCGCCGTAATTTTGCGCCACAAAGGTGGCGATCGCCGCCGCGAAGGAGTCCGCCGCCAGCCATATGAGAAAATCCAGCTTGCCGCACAGGGCCCAGGCCACGATGTTATCCGTACCGGTCTGGTTCACCGCCGCCTGCACAGTCATGTTGGAGATGGGGTACAATACAGACTGTAAGGCCATAGGCAGGCCGATGGTGAATATCTTCCCCAGCACCGCTCTGTCAAAACGGAGCCGCCTGGGGGACAGCCGGTAAGCCGCCTGCTGCCTTACCAATACCATCAGTGCCAGTGCCGTGCTCAACCCCTGAGCCAGGACTGTGGCCAGTGCCGCGCCGGGAGCGCTCATGTCCCATGCCGCCACGAACAACAGGTCAAGGCCCGCATTCGCCGCGCCGGAGACTGCCAAAATATAGAACGGTGTCCGGGAATCCCCAACTGCCCGTAAAATCCCGGCGCAGATATTGTAGAGCATGGATATGGCCAGCCCTGCAAAATAGATCTGCACATACCTCAGCGCCAGAGGATACACGTTGTTCGGTACGCTCATCAAGCGCAGGCCTAAAGGCGCTGTCGTCACGCATACCGCCGACAGCACCAGTCCTCCTGCCATAGCGAACGCCACCGCCGTGTGTACGGCCTTTGAGAGGGAGTCCTCTCCCTTGGCCCCGAAGCACTGGGAGATAATGATGGTTGCCCCCGCCGACAACCCGGTGAAGAAATTGACCGGCAGTTTGAGCAGATTATAGATGGAATCTATGGCGGCAAGGCCCGCTTTTCCCGCGAACTGCCCCAATATCACAGCGTCCACCGTGGCGTAGAGCTGCTGGAAAAGCCCGCCTGCCAGGACGGGCAGAAAATACAGCAGAAGCGATTTCCAGATAGAGCCGGTGGTGAAATCAATGGCGCTGGCCCTCTTTTTCATGTTGGCCTCCTTTTTGTTAGTCTTCACTAACCTTCGGGTGTGAAAATTCAACGTGGAGCATGAAACCCATGTGAAAGGTGCGCATGACCCAGTAAAGCATCCCTCGCTCACTCCGCCCTCCGCCGCTTAATAGATTGACAGCCGGATCATCCCGGCCACGAGGCAGGTGTGGAGGGAATTACTGGTCAGCCCGCCGATGCTGGGGATGCGTTTCACCATCTGACGGTAGATCGTCTTGGCTTTCCTTTTCAGCGCAGGAGCATCCTAACCCTGCTCCGATAAGCAGCGGAGGGACGCTGGGGCGATGATATCCCACAGTAACCGTTTACAACAGGTGTATCTCATGATTCCTGCCACCTACCCCAGCGCCACCTCCAGTGCCAGCATAACGGCAAACCCAGCCGCAAAGAACAGCGTCCCCAAATTTGAGTGCTCCCCAAGAGACGCCTCGGGAATGAGTTCCTCCACCACCACATAGATCATGGCCCCCGCCGCGAAACTGAGCAGATAGGGCAGCGCAGGCAGAATGAACCCTGCCGCCAAAATAGTCAGCATTGCCGCCAGAGGTTCCACCACACCGGAGAGAACGCCGTACAGAAAAGCCCGCCCTTTCCCCGTTCCCTCTGCCCGGAGCGGCATGGAGATGATGGCCCCCTCCGGGAAATTCTGCAGGGCGATGCCCAGGGACAGGGCCAGCGTACCGGCGGCGGTGATGCCGCTGTTCCCGGATATCCATCCCGCCAGCACCACGCCCACCGCCATCCCCTCCGGGATGTTGTGGAGGGTGACCGCCAGCACCAGCATGGTCGTCCGCTTTAGCCGGGCATGAGGGCCCTCCGGCTGACTCGCGCCCTGGTGCAGATGGGGTATCGCCCTGTCCAGCACCAGCAGGAACAGTATGCCCAGCCAGAACCCTGTCACCGCCGGAAGGAACGCCAGCCTGCCCATATCCGCCGCCTGTTCCATGGCAGGCACCAGCAGGCTCCAGACGGATGCCGCCACCATGACCCCGGCGGCAAAGCCGGTCAGGGAGCGCTGAACGGTCCGGTTCAGCCCGCTTTTTATGAAGAACACACAGCCCGCCCCCAGGGAAGTGCCCAGAAAGGGGAGCAGTAATTCTGCCAGAACATTTCGTACCATTTTTCTGCGTTTTCCTCCCGTTTTACGTTTGGGTACTGTGTACATTATGCGCTGTTGTCAGTTTGAAATACTCTCGTCAGCCATCTGCCGGGATTGTCTTGACCCCAAAGCAAAAATACAGGATATGGAACACCCACACGCCCCCCAGCACAATGCGCCCCACCGGCACGGCGTGCATCATCACAAAGCCGATGGACATGAGCAGGGTCACCGTCACCATAATGCGCACCTTGGTCTTTTTCGTCATGCCCTTGCCCTGGACAAAGCTCTCCAGGTTCTCCTTATAGAGCTTCGTACCCTTGAACCACCTGTCCAAGCGTTCCGAGCTGCGTGCAAAGCAGAACGCCGCCAGCAGCAAAAACGGGAACGCGGGCAGCAGGGGCAGAACCGCCCCCACCGCACCCAGCCCCACGCCGATGCAGCCCAACGCTATGTACCCGATTTTCTTGATTTTCATGCCTGTTCCTCCAATCTCCGTTTCTCTTTTCTGGTCTCGATTACGTGCCGCACCGCCTGCACCGGGCAGACAAGGAGCATCCTGGGCCCGGAAAAGCGCATCACCGCCCGGATCTTCTCCCGCATCTCCGGTTTGTAGCAGTGTACCCGGCAGTTGGAGCAGAAGGTCTTTGTCTCCATGAACGGGCAGTGGTCGCTGCGCTGTCGGGCGTATTCGGCCAGCGCCGCGCACTCCGGGCAGAGCCCCTTGGTGTGGTGGTTTTTCCGGCAGTAAAGGGCAATCATCTTGGCCACCATCGCCTTTTCCCGCTCCCGCTTTGTGTTCGTGTCCATCAGCTCAGCCTCCCATTCTCCACCAAGTACACCCGGTCCGCAATACGCATGGTAATCTGCCTGTGAGACACCAGCACCACGGTCTTGCCGCCCCGATCCTGGCCCAGGGACTTCAAAATCACCGCCTCGTTCAGGCTGTCCAGATTACTGGTGGGTTCGTCCAGCAGCATCAACGGCGCGTCGTGAAGGAATGCCCTTGCCAGCCCCAGCCGCTGGCGTTCCCCACCGGATAGAGTTCCGCCCAGCTCGCCCACGGGAGTGTCATAGCCCTTGGGCAGGGTCATGATGAAGTCATGGACAGCGGCCTTTTTGCAGGCGGCGACGATTTCTTCATCTGTGGCGTCCAGCTTTGCAACGCGGAGATTGTTCTTGATGCTGTCGTGAAACAGATGGGTCTCCTGGGTGACGAAGCTCTCCATGTCCCGGAGGTTTTGGGTGTTGATCTGCCCCACGTCCCGGCCCGAAACCTGCACCTGCCCAGGCCCTGCCTGCCAGAAGCGCATGAGCAGCTTTAAGAAGGTAGACTTGCCACTGCCGCTTTTGCCCACGATGCCCACCACTTTCCTTTTTGGCACATCCAGGCTCAGCCCGCTGAGGATTTGTTCGCCGCCGTAGGAAAAGCTGAGGTTTTTAGCCGCCGCGCCGGTGAACTCTACCTGGGTCTGACCGCTGACCTCCTCTACCAAAGGCGCCTCCTCCAGAATGTCCAGCACCCGGTTTCCGGCGGCGAAGGTACTCTGCAAAGTGCTGCCCAGGTTGGCCAGGGCCACGCAGGGGCCAAAGCTGCTCATGAGCGCCACTGTGGGAATGAGCACCCCGGTAAAGTCCACCTGCCCCCGGCTGTACAGCGCTACCGAGGTGAAAAGCATTGCTAAGTCCAGCAGCAGAATCACTGTATTGGTGACGGCCATGCTGTACCCCGCATTACACTTCATTTTGGACTCGCTCTCCGAGAGGGCATCGGTGCGGGCGTTCATCTCAGCGAGACGGGCCTCCCCCTGGCCGTACTGTATCGTCTCGTCCAGACCCCGCAAACTGTCCAGCACAAAGGCGCTCAGCTCCCCGGACTCCCGGCGGAACACCATGCCATCCTCTCCGCTGAGCCGGGAGGTTAGAATGGGCACAGCTACTCCCACCACGACATAAGCCCCCAGGGCCAGCAGCCCCAGCGCCCAGTGGCAGCTGCCGATGAACAGGCACATCACCACCGTAAACAGCCCGGCAATGGCCGCCGGGGAGATGGTGTGGGCATAGAACACCTCCAGCAGCTCAATGTCCGAGGTGATGACTGCTATCAGATCGCCACGGTCCCGGCCCTCCAGCTTGGCGGGGCACAGGCGGCGCAGGGCCCGGAACACTTTGTCCCTTATGAGCGCCAGCAGCTTGAAGGCGATAAAGTGATTGCTGGCCTGCTCGGCATAGCGCAGTACGCCCCGCAGCAGAGCGAACACGCCCACGGAAATGAAAATGGCGGTCAGGCTGAAGGGCGTGTCAAACTGCAATAAATCCAGCGCCGCGTACCCGCCGAAGATGGTGATAAACGCCGCGCACAGGTGTCCGGCCAGGCCCATCCCAATCGCCAGCACCATGAACCCGGCCAAAGGCCTCACCAGCCCCACCAGCCTCAGCATGACTTTGAACCCGCTCCGTTTCATTTTGACCCCTCCCTGCCATAGTTTTCCAAGGACTGCTGAGCCTCCCACAGGGCGGCGTAAGCGCCCCGCTTTTCCAGCAGCTCATAGTGTGTACCGTGCTCAACAACGCGGCCCTTTTCCACCACATAAATGTTGTCCGCGCCGGTCACATTGGCCAGCCGGTGGGAGATGAGAATGACCGTCTTTTCCCTGGCCAGCCGGTGTATCCCCTCCATGATGTCATTCTCGCTCTCCACATCGATGTTGGAGGTGGCCTCGTCGAAGATGTACACTGGACTGTCGTGGAGCAGCGCCCGGGCCAGGGCCAGCCGCTGCCGCTGGCCCCCGGAGAGATTTGCGCCCTGCTCGGTGAGGAGAGTGTCCAAGCTATTCTCCTGCCGGAGGAACCCGTCCAGCTTCACCTTTTTTAGCGCCGTCCAAAGCTCCTCGTCCGCAGCATCGGGTCTTCCCATTCGCAGGTTCTCCCGCACAGTACCCTTGAACAGATAGCTCTGGTGGCTGATGTAGGTGATGTTTTCCATCCGGCTTGATTCGGCGATATCCACCAACTCCACGCCGCCGATTTGGATGGAGCCGGTATAGTCACGGTTACGGCCCATGAGAAGTCCGGCGACGGTGCTCTTGCCGCAGCCAGATTCCCCCACAATAGCGGTAAAGCCGCCTTTAGGCACAGCTAACTCGATGCCATGAAGAATGGGGCGGTCAGGCTCATAAGCAAAGCCCAGACCGGTGCAGGTGATGGAGCAATCCTTTGGAAAGGGGGCAGTACCCCGTTCCGGCTCAGGCAAGTCCAGCAGGCGGAAAATCTTCTCGCTGGCGGCCATGCCGTTCATGGCAATATGGAAAAAGCTGCCCAGCTGGCGCATGGGAATGAAAAAGTCGGCGGACAGAAGAATGATGAGCAGGCACCCGGCCAAGTCCACCTGCCCGGCCCGGTACTGGGTCACGGACAGGACCACCCCCAGGGCCGCGCCGCCGTAGGCAATCAAGTCCATGATGGTAATGGAGTTTAGCTGCATGGTCAGCACCTTCATAGTGATCCGCCGGAAGCTCTCGGCCTCCCGGTTCATCTCCTCCTGCTTGAAGCCATCGGACTGGTAGATTTTCAGGGTGGTCAGGCCCTGGAGGTTCTCAAGAAAGGTATCTCCCAGGGCTGTATACTGGCCCCAGTATTTGGCGAGCAGCTTCTTGGCCCAGGTCTGCACGGCGGCGATGGCAATGGGAATCAGCGGCACGCACACCAGCAGCACCACCGCCGAGGGTACGTTTACTGTGCACAGATAGGCGAACAGGGTCAGCGGGGCCAGCATGGCGTAGAAGAATTGGGGCAGGTACGCGCCGAAATAGGTCTCCAGCTGGTCAACCCCCTCCACAGCCACCTGGACGACCTCGGCGGTGCTGGCGCTCTGGCGGTAACACACTCCCAGCCGAAGGAGCTTTCGGTAGATCAGCTCCCGCAGGGTACGCTTGACCGCTTTTGACGAGAGATAGCCCATGCGGGAAGCCCCCACTGTGCAGGCGAAGCGGAGGACAAGCGCTCCCGCCGCCACCGCCGCTGTCAGGCCGAGCCGCCCGCTTTTACCCAAAGCCAAACAGGCTAAAAAAGCGGTTATGGCGGTCATCATGGCCATGTTTGCCAATAAAGAAAGCCATTGCAGGGCCACGTTCCCGGTCACGTATTTTCGGCTCTCGGGGACTGTGCCGATCAGGCGTTTGTTGATCATCATAGCGATCTTCCTCTCACAGATTTGTTAGCACACGCTAACCACACGTTAGATGAAAGCGCACACCGATTAGTGTGCACTAACTCGCTTATATTTTACTATGAGAAGGAAAATTTGTCAAGGGGAGTTTTATCCCAGCGACCAATTCTGGCTCTCCGTTTGCAGCTTGACCATCCGGGCAAAAGCCCCGTTCTTCTTCATCAGCTCCTCTGGGGTTCCCATCTCAGCCACTGTGCCGCCGGACAGCACTACGATCTTGTTGGCGTTCTCCACCGTCCTCATGCGGTGGGCAATAATCAGCACCGTTTTTTTCTCCACCAGCCGGGAAATGGCCTGCTGAATCTCCGTTTCGTTCTCTGCATCCAGAGATGCGGTGGCCTCGTCCAGCAGAATAATGGGCGCGTCTTTCAAGAGGGCGCGGGCGATGGAGATGCGCTGCCGCTCGCCCCCAGAAAGGGTGGAGCCGTTCTCCCCAATCATGGTCTGATACCCCTGTGGGAGCTTGGAGATAAACTCATCGCACATGGCCTCTTTCGCCGCCTGCATGGCCTCCGCGTCTGTGGCGTCCTTCCGGCCAATACGAATATTCTCCATGACGGTGTTGTTGAACAGCGTCACATCCTGGAACACGATGGAGTAGGCGGTCAGGAGTCGTTCCGGGTCAACCTTGCCCACATCTACGCCGCCAACTGTGATTCGGCCCCGGTCTATATCCCAGAACCGCGCAGCCAACTTTGCGGCGGTGGACTTGCCGCCCCCGGAGGGGCCGATCAGGGCCGTTACCTCGCCCTGTCTGGCGGTAAAGGAAACGTCTTTCAGCACTGTCTTGCCGCTGTTGTAGGCAAAGCCCACATGGTCAAAGGTAATGTCATAACCCTGGGGCGAAAAGGCCGGTTCGCCGCTCTGGGAGGGGGTTTCGTCGATTTCGTTCATGCGGTCAATATTGATTTGCAGGGAGTTCATAGCAGCCAGATTTTGCAGAGAGAAGTTCATCGGCTCATAGATACGGGAAACCACCAGCAGGAACAGGAAAAAGGTCACAAGGGACAGTTCCCCGCTCATCAGGCGCATACTGCCTACCAGCGCCACCGAGGCGATGCCCAGCTTGAGAATCATCTGCGCCGGGACAACAAACATAGCCGATCCCAGTTCGCTTTTAATGTGCCTTACCTCCAGCGCGTCGGTCTTTTCATTCAGGCCGTCGAGGTATTCCTGCTCGGCCTTGCAGCTTTTCAAATCGCGGATGGTTTCCAAACACTCCTGCACACCCTCTGCCACAGCAAGGCTTGCGGCGGTCTGCCTGCGGGTAAAATAGTTCTGTGCTTTTTTAGAGAAACCTACAATCACCAGCGCAATAGGCAGTACCCACAAAGCCGCAAGGGCCATTTGCCAGTCGTAGAACAACAGACTGACTGCCACAAGGCAAGTAGAAATGACCGAGCCATAAAACTGGGGAACATAGTGGGAGAACATCTGCTCCGTCACCTGCACATCTCCCATGATGGTGTTTGTCAGGTCAGATAAGTCTTTCTTGCCGAAGAAGGACAGGGGCAGCCGCCTTAACTTTTCCGCCAGCCGGATGCGGCAGGCTCCGGATTCCTGGTAGGTTGAGAAGTAAGTAGCGTTGTACTTCCAGAACTCGGAGAGCCAAATTAAGACCAGCGCTGCCACGATTCCAATGGCATAAAGCTCATAGTTGGGCTGTTCACTGTTCAAAAAATTGCTGACCAGCAGATAGAGCAGCCCCACCGGTAACATCAATACCAAATCAGCTACGGTGCAGGCGGCTGTGGCCTGCACCAGCCCTTTTGCGCCCTCGCGGGAGAGGGCAAAGCGTTTCATCAGCTTATCAATCATTTCGCAGCACCTACCTTCCAACTCACAGAGGTTTGATAATCCTGCCACATCTTGGCGTAAAGTCTACCGTTAGCAACAAGAGAGTCATGGGTTCCGTTTTCCTCCACTTGGCCCTCCCGCAATACAAAGATGCGGTCGGCGTTCTTGATTGTTGTCAGCCGGTGAGCGATCATAATGACGGTCTTGCCCTTGGAGAGCCGCTCAAAGGCCCGCTGCACCAGCGCCTCATTCTCCGGGTCCGCAAAAGCGGTGGCCTCGTCCAGAATGAGGATGGGGGCGTTTTTCAACATAACGCGGGCGATAGCGATGCGCTGCTGTTCGCCCCCGGAGAGGTACACGCCGCGGGTTCCGATCACTGTATCAATGCCTTGAGGCAGCTTCTGAATGATGTCGTCACACTGAGCCTCATGGAGTACCCGCTCCACCTCCTGACGGGAGGCATCCGGCTTGGACAGCCGCACATTTTCCAGAATGGAAGTTTTGAGCAATTTGCTGTCTTGAAACACATAGGCCACGGTGTCCATCAAAATATCTTTTGGAATGTCCTTTACATTGGTGCCGCCGATCTGGATGGCCCCGCTAGTTACATCCCAAAAGCGGGAGATCAGCCCCGCCACAGTGGTCTTGCCGCCGCCGGACGGCCCCACCAAAGCCACAGTTTCACCAGCCTCAACTTGGAGCGATATATTTTTTATGGCATCCTCTGTGCTGCCGCTGTAGCGGAAGGTCACATTTTCCAGCGTAACGGAATTGTCTGCCGGGGCCTTAGCGCTGTGGGGCTCGGGCAGCGGCTCCACATCCAGAACGGAGTGAATACGGCTCAGAGCATCGGCTACGATCATGCCATTCTCGCTCATATACATGACCTTGGACATAGCTGTGGCAATGATAGGGGTAAAAATCACATAAAAGATGAAGTTCAGCAGAATCGGCTGGGCTACCGGGCCGCCGCCTGTCAGAATCAGCGCCAGTACGATGAGAAACGCAAAAGCGCTGTTGATGAACACCGTGTACATCAGCATGGGCGGGCGGCACTTCTTGCAGTAGGCGATGCAGTATTTGTAGTAATTGTCAATGGTGCCTTTGAAACGGGCAAAGGAGTGGACGGTCTGCCCGAAGGTCTTGACCACGGGGACGCCCCGCACATATTCCACCGCCTCGTTGTTCATATCTGCAAGGGCGTTTTGGTACTCCTTGATATCCTTTGCCATCTGCGGCCCCACCATCTTGAACATAGCGGCAAAGCCTAAAATGATGGGCAGGAGACTGACAAGGCCAAACCGCCAGTCGAACAGGAACAGCATGAGTACCATGCAGATGGGCGTGGTGATTGCCGCCGACATATCCGGGAGCTGGTGGG
The DNA here is from genome assembly GCF_034335085.1 of Acutalibacter caecimuris. Classification (NCBI taxonomy): domain Bacteria; kingdom Bacillati; phylum Bacillota; class Clostridia; order Eubacteriales; family Acutalibacteraceae; genus Acutalibacter; species Acutalibacter caecimuris. The sequence continues at coordinate 15,234 of NZ_JAWXXJ010000039.1, forward strand.
CCAGATAGGTTTCGGTGGCCGCGCTGCTGTCGTTGACGATGCGGCGTATCTTCCCGCTGCCCATCTCGCCGATGAATCCCAGGGGAAGCTGGGCAATGTGGGCCATCAGCGCCTTGCGGATGTTCCCGGCGATGCGGAAGGCCGAGAGATGGGAGCACATCAGTCCGGTTATGTAGATGAGAATGGACGCCAACGCGAACAGCACCGCCATCCAGCCGTTTTGAACGATGTGTGTGGCCTGCGTAAAGTTGGGGGCCACGGCAATGACCTCTTTGATGATCTGGAACAGGAACACAAAGGGGAACAGGGCCAGCACCGCGCTGACAGCGGACAGCATCAGGGATAGGTAGGTCAGAAACCTGTGCCGCCCCGCATAGTGCATGAGTTCTTTTAGGTTGCTTTCTTTCTTCACATAGATACCTCCTTAAATGATTAGTTTCAACTAACTATATGGCAAAAATAACAGGCACTAGTTAGCTCGCTAACTATTCTGGCCCATTATTTTCATCCATCCAGCGGTATAGAATTCCCGAAGCTGTCCAATGAAGCGCTTTGCCCGCTCTTTGGGCATATCATGCCGCAAGACCTCAAATATTCCCTCGAACATCCCGCTTGCAACCATGTGGCACAGTTCCCGGTCAAGCTCGGGCACGGTATGCCCCAAGTCCCGTAGCACGTCGATATACCGGAAAGTGTACTCCACCTCGATGTCCACCATACTATGGACAAACTGCTCATAAGGGGTGCCGTCACTACAGCAGATCAGCAGCTTGAACGCCTCCCAGTGGCTGTACATATAGTCGATCATCCAGTCCACACATTCCGCAGACTCCTTGCCCATATGAGCGGGCTGCTCCTCCTTGGGGAGCTGGGCGAAGTCCGTCTGTGTGGTCATGAACCGGCCCATGACCGCCGCGCATGGCTCTACCAGGGCGGCGAACAGGGCCTCCTTGCTGGAGTAGTAGCCATAAAAAGCCCCAGTGGTCACCCCGGCGGACTTGACGATATTCCGTAGAGAGGCCCCCTGAAAGCCCTTTTCCAGGAACTCAGTGGTGGCGGTCTGGTGAATTCTTTCCAAAGTATTGCGTTCGTCCATCGAATCCTCCGTAACAGCGTTATATAACGGTGCTATAATAACACAAATCAATAGCCCTGTCAAGTGCAAATGACAAAACGGGAGTGTCCCAACCGCAGAGATAATCATCTGGGTTCCCCCCGCCCGTAGGGCGGGGGGAACCCGAAAAGCTCTCCGAAACGGACACTCCCTGACAAAGCTGCCGCAAAGCGGTTGAATGATTTAGATAGCGTCTACACGAATTAAGTACGGATAGCAGCCCAAATAGCGATACAACGGACGTGTACCGCGGCGATAAAAGCATCCGAGGTTTTGGCATAACGAGTGGCAATACCTCTCCAACGTTTCAG
>NZ_JAWXXJ010000040.1:0-16240 GCF_034335085.1 Acutalibacter caecimuris
AAGTCCCGCCAGGGCGCTCCGGTGCGCAGAATCCAGAATACTCCGTTGATAAATTGCCGGGTATCCCGGGCATTGCCGCCTCGCGTCCCCTTTTCACCAATGGTATGCGGCCTGATTTTTTCCCACGCTCTGTCGCTTATATCGTGCCGATGCTGTTCTCCCGCCATTTTTTTGCCCTCCTCTTCTTTGAGGTCTATTATATCATATTTTTATTGACGACGCCGCCTAACTTATATGTTTGATAAGCACAAAACGTCAGAGGATGCACCAAACTACTTAGAGATCCTAAATTCCAAACTGATAAGAATTGAGCTTTACCCTAAAACATACGAAAACTATATCCTTGAAAAAAGTGCGATTGCCGAAGATTATGATGAGACGATAGCAAAGTTATGCTTTGCTCAAGCAGTCAAATTTATTGAATGCCATTCTGATGATGACAATCCAGAGATTCAAGCTCAGATTATTGTGCTGAAGTATATGCTGTTTCGATTTATGAATAATGACACCAGAGGATATATCTATACCAACGAGCTGAAAAATCAGTTGTCGAACACCACCTTCAATGAAATATCTACAGCCACTTTCAGAATGCGCATTATTGGAAAACTGAGGGATAAGGGCATTATTATTGCGAGTTCCTCAAAGGGGTACAAGTTGCCATCAAAATTATCCGAATTATATGATTTCATAAATCGAGACGCAAGTATCGTAATTCCGATGTTAGCAAGATTAAAGAAATGCCGAGACCTTGTAAAACTGGGTACAGCCAACAATCTTGATTTACTAGATCATACTGAATATCAATCCTTGAAAGCCTACTTTGACAACTTGCCAATATCAAATATTGGAGAGTAGCTCATTTGTGAGAGTTCGGATACACCCACCAATTTGCCAAAAATATCTTTTTGGTCGTGCGTTCACATTCTGCGGATATAAAAAAGATATTCCATCAAAAAAGAAACGCGCCGTCGCGCGGTTTTTTGATGCTTGAAAGCCTAGATTTTAAAAGTACAAAAGCGTGGATGCCAAAACGGCGTTTTGGCTTTCCGGCAGGAAGTGGACTCTCACACCAACATCACTCTTTTCCGCTTTTATCCTCGAAAGCGTACACCATTGGTGCATATGCCAAGAGCGGGATTTGGAGTACGCTGTTAGCAGGAGGCGAACCAACAGTGTCTGAGAATAGGAAACCTGCTTTGCTTGAACTGGGTTGTATCTTACGCGATGCAGGCTGTGCAAAAGGATATACGCGGGCTGAAGTCGCAGAGCAGGTAGGAACCATGACACGTTTTCTCTCGGCTATAGAGAACGGCGAAAAGCGGCCCAAAAATGAAACCCTGCGGGAGATCATCTGCGGCAGGGGTATTTCCAATGGCCAGGTTTTCTATCTTGACTTAGAAAATGATACAGATGCCTAGCAGGCCATACGGTTATAATGCAGACTGTAGCGAACAGGATAACAGTTGGTTAAGGCATTGCTCAGCGCCAGTTATTAAGAACAAATAGAAAAGAGCCCGTGGACTTGATCCTTAAATCAAGGCACTGGCTCTGCATATATGCGGGCACATCCCCTATTTCGTCTGGCGCTCACGCTTTTCTTCTTTTATTGTCCGCACTTTGACCCTCTTAGCGCTGATGAGGCTTTCTTACCTGCGCTTAGGGCAGTACTATCCACCACCGTGTCAGCCTGCAACTTTGTGCAGGCTTTCTTTCCGCATTTTGGGCATATCACCCAACTGGATGTTTGCATTGTACCACCTAACACCTCCAATGTTTTTTCGATATCCTTTGCGATCCCCTTTAAAAATCATGAAAAAGCCTGTTTTGTTATGAGTTCAAAATGAAACTCACAACTTGACTCCAACGAATGGGAGTGAAAATACGCCTCCTCCAAAGGGATCCACTTGGATTTGAAAGCCTCTAATTTCTCAGGACCGCTCCGTGTTTCAATGCGACGAAGCTGTTCCTCCGGCCCTACATCCAGGAAAACACGCACGTCATAATAGTCCCAAAGGGCTGGATGGCAACTATAAGAGCCTTCGATAATCGTGATGGGTGCGGGTGCCAGATGTACTGGCTCCAACATGGCAGGACGGTGGGCGTCATAGGGCCTGTACACCACCGGTCGGTTCTCCTTGAGGGGGAGCAGGACTTCTTCTAGCACCCGCTCCCGGTCTACATTTCCGCCGGGCTCTGCAAAACGTTCCGGCGACCTCTGCTCAGGCCGGAGAAAGAAGTCGTCCATATGTACCACCGCCGTGTCGGATCTTTCCTGAAGTACCCTTGCAAGCGTGGTCTTTCCCGAACCGCAGCGTCCGTCTATCGCCAAAATCACGGGCCTCTTTGAGAGCATTTGGATGAACGCAAGGAGCGTTTCGGCGGCAGAGAATATGTCAGTTTTCAGCTTTCTCATTTTGTACCCCTTGCTTTGTCTTGAACGGCACCAGCCCAGTACGGCCCAGGGCCAGCATGATTACGGGAATCAGGATAAGCTGGGCGATAATACCAGGAACAGCATTGGTAAATGCCCCCGCCAGGAACATCTGTACCGAAAAGCCGCTGCCAAAGACCCCCAACTGGATGGCCTGCACGATGCCCCAGACTACGCGCCCGGCAAGCATGGCAATCAGCAAGCTGCGGTACAGGGCAAGCATACACTTCCACTTGGAGAGGGCGTATAAAAAACCTGCCACCAGCCCGTAGGTCATCAGCTCAAAGGCCATGCCGGTCGCAGTAGGGAAGAATACCGGCATACCGAATATTGTCGACCGCAGCAGCGGCAGCACAAACCCTACAACAGCCCCGCTCTGCCAGCCGCACACGAACCCGCACAGCAGTACGGGGATGTGCATGGGCAGGAGCATCCGGCCTATCTGGGGGATTTGGGCGGTAAACAAGGGCAAAATCAGACCGATAGCCAGGAACATGGCGGATAGAACGATGTTTTTGGTGATGGATTTCATTGCGGTTATCTCCTTAGCAAAATATTTATTCAGTATGTAATTTTAACCGTCTGTGCTTTCTTACCACTCGTGCTTTTCAGTTCTGTCCAGTCCATTGATGCGGGACATTTCATCTTCTGTCAGTTCAAAGCCGAAAACATCCAGGTTTCCCCACACATGGCCGGGATTTCCTGTGCCGGGGTGGTGCGGGAGCAGCAGGTCGATGCTGCTCCTCCTACCTTTTGGGAAAGTATCATTCCGAGCAGTGCAGACGGAAAAACAAATGCTGCCGCACATAAGGCTGAAACCGGTCTGGGACTGGCCCAGGTGCCAACTCAGCCCCATGCCGGGATGGGGGAGCATGATGATTTATGTGTGTTCGCCATACGTTTCCCTTTAGGGGGCGCCGCTTAGTATAGGCCTTATCCGACCTTCACCAATTCGTACTTTCTCTTCCCCAGCCCAATGCGTTCCCCATGGATCAACTGTTCCTCCCAGCAAGTTTCAGGATGCACTACATGGAAGTGGCCATGTTCATCCTCATGATGGTCACAGCCAGCAGCGTCCGTCAGGGCGGTGTTCTGCAAGATCGGGGCGGCGTTGACCGCGTCGGCACAGGCTTGATCCAGGGCTACCGGATCCAACCCGCAGAAAATCCCCACATTGGGCACGATGGGTGTGTCGGAATGGTTGTTACAGTCGCAGCTTGGAGAAACGTCCATCACCAGGGAGATGTGGAAACAGGGCCTGTCCTTCACCACCGCCAGGGTGTATTCCGCAATCTTGTGGTTGAGTACCTCCCTGGCCTCGTCCCACTGGGGTTCGATGGCATCCTGGTTGCAGGCCCCGATGCACCGCCCACAGCCCACGCAGCGCTCGTGGTCAATGACAGCTTTGGGAGCCTTGTCAGCCTCACGCAGCTTTGAAAAAGTAATCGCTCTGTGGGCGCAGTTTCTTGCACACTGCCTGCATCCAACGCAACTGTCCGGGTTCACCACAGGCTTGCCCGCGGCGTGCTGTTCCATCTTCCCGGTCCGGCTGCCGCCGCCCATACCGATGTTTTTTAGCGCGCCTCCAAACCCGGCCTCCTCATGGCCCTTGAAATGGGTCAGGGAAACCACTACGTCCGCATCCATCAACGCCCGTCCTATTTTGGGCGCGGGGCAGTAGGTCATACCCTCCAACGGCACCTCCACTTCATCCGTACCCTTCAGGCCGTCCGCTATAATCACATGAGCCCCCACGGTCAGCGGGGAAAATCCGTTGAGATAGGCGGAATCGATATGGTCTAAAGCGTTCTTCCGGCCGCCTACATACAGGGTGTTGCAGTCGGTCAGGAAGGGCTTGCCACCCCGCTCACGGATGAAATCAACCAACGTTTTCACATATATGGGCCGGATGATGGACGTATTGCCCGGCTCCCCCAAATGCATTTTGATGGCTACGAACTTGTTCGCCAGATCCATGGAGGCTAGTTCACTCTTTTCCAGCATACGGGCAAACTTATCCAGCATACTGGCGCCTCCACGGGTGCGCATATCTGTCCAGGTAACCTTTGCGGTCATTTGACCAGCTCCTCTCGTTTTTTCTAATTTTACAACATGGACTACACTCCAAGTCAAGCTTTTTATAGCAGCCGTATAGATCGCGTACCAGTCCTCCCGGCTCAAGGTGGCGTTGCAGGCCGTGTGGTGGTGCCCACAATGACCTGCATTTGTACTGGGGGACGCAGAGTCAACGCCGCACGGAGAACTGTTTTCGATATATCGTATTTCCCGGCTGATTTTCGGAAAGTCTGGGTTATCCAGGAATATTCCCCGTCAGTAGGTACAGGAGGGCCTCCAGCCCTGGCTTGTCGCCCTTTTCATCCAGATGGAAATAGCGTGCGATTAGTTCCTCCGAACAACCCGCGTCTAGCAAGTTTTACCGGATATGAGTCTTGTCCCGCTCTGCCATGGGTTCATCCCCCTTGTGATTCCGTCTACCCTGTAATGACTGCACCATGCCCGCTATGCCCTCATAGTACCAGCCAGCAGGTAGCAGGCTGTGTAGCCCATGCGCTGGGAGATGCCTCCCGCCGCCATACCCCCGGCCCCGGAGCCCACGTCGCCCAGCAGGGAGTAGGTGGACATAGCCACGCCCCGGCGGTCATCCGCCACCCGCTCAATGACAAGCACCTGTAAAAGCTGGCCCGTGACGGCTGTTCCCATGCCATAAAGTACAGCGGCCGCCAGCATGAGCGCAAGACTCTCCGAAAGCCCCAGTACCACCGTGGCAAGGCCCGACAGCACACACCCTGCCGCTACCAGCCCACCTTTGGTGAAACGGGCCGTCAGCCTGCCCACCAGCACCTTTGTGAAAAGGCCGGCCAGACTGGTTGTCAGGGTGAACAGCCCTATGTTCTCAATTCCCTTGGAAAGCCCGTAGGCCATCGTAAAGTTGGCCACCGCCGCTGTGCCCAAGGCTAGAAGCAGACTCACCATGCCCAGGCCCAGCACCGAGCCGTCGAATAAGGTGTGCAAGCCGAAACGGGGCCTTGCCTGTTTAGGCTGATTTTCCAGCCCAACTGCCCTTTCCGGGGCTTTGATCTGTATAAGCATGGTCAGCACCGCTGAGATCACGGCTGTCACGGTGATCCACCAAAAGAACGCCGTGGTGCCCAGGCTCTTGTACACTGCCAGGCTGATGGTGGGCGCGACGGCGAAACGCACCGAGCTGGCCACCCCGAAGAAACCCATGCCGTCCACCAGGCGGTTTTCCGGCACCAAATCGGCCACCAACATGGGAGGCACCGGGAAGTAGATGCCCTGGGTGATGCCGTTCAAGACCCGCAGGAAGAATACGGCCTTGATATTGGACGCGAAACAGTAGGCCAGGGCGTTGATGGCATAGGCGCTGCTGCCGATGACCACCAGACGTTTGCGGCCAAATTTGTCGGTAAGCGGCCCGCAGACAAGCCGCGTCACCATGCTGGCCACGGTCAGGCCGGTGATCATCCAGCCGGTTGCCAGGTTGCTGCCCACCGTGTCCTGTATATACACCGGCAGGACGTTGATCAGCGTGCTGTCCGTCACCGAGGCGAACACAATGGAGAGCAAAAAATAAGGTACGGCCCGCTCCATGGGCCGGGCTTTTTGGCGCTTTCCATTTACCCCATCCCTTTCTTTTGTCGGATTGATTCCAGCATACACCTGGCCGTATAGAAAATCAAATGCTTAGTTTATATATATCCCATGCTTGACGGGCATGGGGTGAAGTGATATGATTTAAAAAAGGGGGCACTTCAATACGAGTGTTGCGCTACTTTCTTGCCGTGGCCCGAGAGGAAACTATCACTGGCGCGGCAGCCGCCCTGCACATGACTCAACCCACCCTCTCCCGGCAGATCCGGGAGTTGGAACGGGAACTTGGCAAAAAGCTATTGGAGCGGGGCACCCACAAAATCACCCTGACAAAAGAGGGGCTACTGCTACGCAAGCGGGCGGAGGAGATCATCTCTCTGGTGGACAAGACCGAAGGGGAGTTCCGCAGCATGGGCGGCGCTGTGGAGGGGGACGTGTACATTGGCGGTGGCGAAACCAGGGGGCTGCACCTGATTGCCGAGGCCGCCAAGGACCTGCAAAAGGACTGCCCCGGCATCCGCTACCACCTGTACAGCGGCAACGCCAATGACGTGACCGAGCGTCTGGACAAGGGCCTGCTGGACTTCGGCCTGCTTATCCAGCCCTTTGACGCAGCGGACTATGAGAGCCTGACCATCCCGGAGATGGATACTTGGGGCGTGGTCATGCGAAAAGACAGCCCCCTGGCCAAGCAGGAGGCTGTCCGAAAGAAAGACTTGCTGGATAAGCCGCTGATTTTCTCCCGCCAGGCCATGGACGAGGGGAAAAACAATGAGTACCGCCGTTGGTTCGGGGAGGATTACGACAGGCTCAACGTGGTGACCACCTTTAATCTGCTGTTCAACGCCGCCATCATGGTGGAGGCGGGCATGGGCTATGCCCTGACCATTGGGCGCCTGGCGGATACCTCTGCGGAAAGCGCCCTATGTTTCCGCCCCCTGGAACCGAAACTGGAGGCGGGCTTGTGCCTGGTGTGGAAAAGGTATCAGGTGTTCTCCGACGCGGCGGAAACGTTCTTAAAGAAGTTGAGAAGTTCATTTGCGGGACAATATCCGTCCGGCTCTTAGCTTTTTGATACAGGTGCAGGTTCCCGGAACTGCTCATAGTGCTTAGAAGTCCGCAGCCGGTACAGCATCAAAAGCCCACGGACGCACAACTCTGATGCCATAGCCACCCACATACCGGGCAGGCCAAGCCGCCCCACCAACAGCAGAGCCAGGCCGATGCGCACAATCCAGATGCTGCCCAGGTTCATCAGGCTGGGCACGAAGGTGTCGCCCACGCCGCGCAGGGCTCCCGCCGCCACAATGGAGATGGCAAACAGCGGCTCGGCCAACAGCTCGATGCGTAAGACCTGCGCAGCCAGTTGCCGCACCGCAGGGTCGGGGGTAAGGAGCATAAACACGAAGGGGCAAAACACCATCATCAACAGGCCCGTCAGGGTCATGAAAGCCGCGCCCATGGCCGTGCAGATATTGCCGTAGCGCTTGGCCTGTTCCACGTTACCCGCGCCCACGCTCCGGCCAACCAGAGTGGTGGCCGCCGAGCCGATGCCGTAGCCGGGCATATAGCAAAGGCTCTCCGCCGTCACGGCGAAGGCGTTGGCCGCAATGGACACCGGGCCAAGGGGCGCAATGATGCGGGTGGCGGCAACCATGGCGCTGTTCATGGCTACCTCCTGTACCGCCAGAGGCGCGCCAATTTTCAGAGCTTTCTTGAGAATTTCAGGGTCAAACCGGCACTTTTCCCGGCGGAAACGTAGCTGTTTGTTGCAGAAATAGCACCGCCAGGCCATGAGCAGAGAAACAGCCGCACAAGCCAGGGTGGTGCCCATGCCCGCGCCCAGCACGCCGAACCGGGGGATGAAGATGGAGTTGAAAGCCACATCCAACCCGCACATAACGGCATTTAAGATGCTGGGGGTGACCATGTCGCCGGAACACTGCAAAAACGAGGATGTTAAGGAGTTTAATTGAGAAAACGGCAGCATGAGGGCGAACATCATGAAGTAGGCGGAGGAGTTGGCGCGGATAGCCGGGTCGCCGCCTAAAAGCGCGGGCAGCGGCCCACTGAGCGCCAGCCCCAGCAGGCATAAAAGCCCAGAGGCGATCGCCGCCGTGGCCAGCCCGTGGCGCACCACGTCCCGGGCCTTTTTGGCGTTTTCGCCACCGATGTGGTGGGCCACCTGCACGGAAAACCCCGCCGATACCGCATAGGTCACGCCGCCCAGCAGCCAGGTGCTGGAGGATACCAGCCCGATGGCTGCTGACGCGTTTGCCCCCAGCGCGCCCACCATGGCAGAGTCTATGTACTGCATGGCGATGGTGGTAATTTGCGTCAGAATGGCGGGCAGGCTCAGTTTCCACACCTCCGCAACCTGGGGCTTCAGCGCCCGGAAATTCAGCTTCATTCCTTTTCTTCCTCCTGCTCGTCGTAATCCCCGGTCAAAAAATACTGTTTCATAGCGAGGGCAAACCGGTGCAAGTCCTCTACAAATGCTGTATCATGCTCCGCAAAGTACCGTTGAAATAACCGCTCCTCCATTTCATAAACGGAGCGCAAAACCTCGTCGGCATAGGCTTTGCCCGAGGGGGTCAGCTCTACATATAACTCCCGCCGGGTGCCGGGGACAGGGCGCAGCGTCACTTGACCGGACTTTTCCAACTCTTTAACCAGGGTGTTCACGGTGGTACGGGGGAAATTCCAGTCCCAACAGATTTGGCTTTGGGTGTGGGCCTGACCGTCGTTGAGGGCGGAGAGCAGCCAGAGCATATTGGGTTTTATTTTGGCGTTTTTAGAGAACACGCTATAAGCCCCGTCGATCTGGTAGACAGCCTTGCCTAATTGACGGAAAAACGCGTAGCGTTCCATGACTTATCCCTGGATCAGTTGAATTTGCACACCACTGGGGTCTTTCACAAAGAAAAACTGCACGCCTGGCGCGGGGCTGATGATGTCTGTGGGTTCCAGGTCCAGCCCGGTGAGGCGGGTGTGTTCTTCCTCCACATTGTCGGTGTAAAAGCCGATGGCAAGGCCGCTGCCGGTATAGGCTTGCTCTGCCGGTACTTCAATCAGCTCAATTTCCGTTTCGCCCTTTTGGTTCGCCAGGAACACCATGGGCGCGTTGGGGCGGCGGTCGGACACGATCTCCAGATGGGCGATGTCCTGGTAAAAGGCTATAGAGGCATTCAGGTGGGCGGTGTAGATGGTAACGTGCTGCATAAACATAGAGAAACATCCTTTCTTGCAATAATACGAATCCGTACATTAATTGTAGCATCTGCTTTTGCCGTTGTCAAGAGTGGGGAGGATTGCTATTTTCTGCTATGTGTTGTTTTAACATGAATGGTTCCCTGCACCCGCCATCATGAAAAAGGCACCTGCCACCGAGAGGGCGCAATGGTTTTTTGGCGACAGGTGCTTGTCATTCTACTATATTCTTTAGACGAAAAGCAATCTGCTCTTACCGCCTTTGGACTAGTAGCGATGCTCTATTTCCAGCAGCTCCACGTTCCTCAAATCATTGTGCTTTGCGTGGCAATGGTAGATAATGGCGGACAGTGGTTGATTCACAAATACCCCTCCGAGCAATTCGTTTTGGGATCCCAGTTGATCGTAAACCAGGGACAGGAGGCGTTGTTCTTCAAGGGCGGTGAGGCGTTGGATCTTTTTGGTCCTGGTACGCATACCCTGTCTACTGGGAATTTGCCGCTCCTATATAAGCTCGTGAACTTGCCGTTTGGCGGAAAGACTCCCTTTTCCGCCGAAATTTATTATATTAATACGACAGATAATATTGACATGAAATGGGGCACCTCTACCCCCATTCCGCTGGAAGATCCAAGATTATGATTCAAAAGAAAATTTCCTTCTTAGCGATTTCTCTATACCTGTCGGAGCTGTCCGATACTTTTCAGATGGTGCTCAGCAGTGAATTTGAGCGATTCGGTATTGAACTTGTTAATTTTTTCTGTGAGGCCATTGGTCCCCGGCCAGGCGAATATGAGAAGTTGCGGAGTTATAAGGAGGATTTAGCCCTAGGTTCAGATTTTTACCGACAGCGTAGGTCACTAGATATTTGGGAAAAGCTTGCTGGAAACATTTCGGCGGGTAGCGCCGGGGATATCGGTGAAAGTTATTGTGTGAACTATGAAACGATGAGAAACGAAGAAAATACTCGTTCCGTAACTAATCAGAGTGTAGATAGTGCGATACCAGTTCTAACCTGTCCCCACTGCGGAGCTAAAGTCGTTTCTACCATGAAATTTTGCGGTAACTGTGGGAAACCTTTGGGCTCAACCAAGTGTCCGGCCTGTGGTTGTGAAAGTGAAACAGGCATGAAGTTCTGCGGTCACTGCGGTCACAAACTTTAAGCACAGATGGAGTAGCGAATGCACGGAGGCAAGTAAGCACGAAAGCCACTTGATGACCGGAGTGGTGCGCTGTCCCTTTCCTCGAATTCGAATTGGCAGAGGATGGAAACAACGCCACATTAATTCTCTTACAGGATGAGGGTGATTCTGTGGATCAAAAAAATAAGCAAGCTATACACCAAACACCAGATGATGCTTTAACTGCGAAAACAGACGTTGATCAAAATGTAAAAATTCCCCCATCTGCCAAAAGAACTCATGCGGTTACATCAGGGGAGATTCCTCGAACCTCTTTGGTGGCAACACGAAAAACAATTACCAAAAAAATTCTATTTTTCATTCCTGTAATTTTCCTACTTGTGGGGCTGGTGGTCTACTTTATTGTCATTCCAGCGATATATGGCCAGACAGTTTCATTCTTTGATTGGTTGTTTGCAGACCCCCAACATAACATTTCTGTCTTGCAAAATCCATATGTTGCCTTATCGAAGGCGCATTTGATTACAGAAATTCGGGTTTTCTGGTACATATGGCTGATGGGTTTCACAGTATCTTTGTTTTTTGTGGGACGGCAGTTAAACCACAAACCCGCCCCAACCGCGATGAATGCAATACTCGGTAACCGTGAGCCCTACCTTCTGGCGTGTGATGTGCAAGATAGCCTTAAGGTTACGCAGAACTATTTCAACTGCGATGAATTTTCCTCACTGCTATATGCGGTTAAGTGCTTGGTGGAAGAGCTCTCTGTAGAGAGCGGTTTCGGTTATGGGAACATCAGTGTGACCATGTGTGAAAACAACATTACAAAACAACTCCAACTTCTGTTAGAGCTGGTAAATCATGTAGACAAGAATAATGCAACGGAAACTATGGAGAAAATGCAACTTACCATAAATAGCATTCATGCTTTGTTAAGGTGCCGGGCGGAGTTGAAAAGGAAATAACAGGGAAAGAACGCGGCACGTTCTCAAATCGTATAGTTGTTATAGATAGTTATAAAATTTTTGTAAAATCTGGGCAGCCCTGTATTGATTGACCTACAATGGATACAGGGCTGTTTATTTTTTACAAAAGAAACAGCATGAGCAAGTGGTACATTCGTGACGGTTGCTGGAAACAGGAAACAAAATACCAGGTGCGTGGAAAATCTTATGGCACCATGATGGCCTATTGTTGCTCTACCTCAAATGGCGGTAAGAAGCCTTTGGTGAATGTCCTGTGCTGCTTTACCGTGCCAACGTGCTGACACGCATCTCCTATATGCGGGATATCAGCCCCCTAAAAAAGGTGGCTTTATAAGAGTCTAGATCTAGATACAGTATGCCAGCCCGTTACTGTTACCAAGAGAGATATTGAGGCATTCTGCCAGCTTTTATTTAGAGAGCGGCAGCAAGCGGAATTATACCATTGTGACTCTTCTGGCGCATTTCGGCATTCGGTGCAGTGAGTGTGCTAACCTAAAGTTGGGTCGCTTGACAGTCAAGGGAATCCGGGTCATTTGCGGAGGGACAGGCAAAGGATGGCCTACACTCCAACGATAAAATTATCCATGCCCTGCGGAGTATCTGAAAGAGCACCGGCCGGATAGTCCTTATTTCTTTGTGAGCCGGCAAGGCGGAAAATTTACTTGCCCAGAATTAACCGGAATTCAGACGTGATCAGCTCCAAGGCAATGCGGTGTTATTTACTCCAACGCTTTTGGAAACGGATATCCTATCTACGAGGTGGCGAATCAGGCAGAGCACAGCAATGTGTAGACTGTTATCGATCTACACGAACCCAACCGTCCAAGTCATAAAAGGCAAGGCCAACAAGCTGTGAGGAGGCACGTATGAAGGATCGGGTTTATATGGTGGTGTTTCTTATTTTTCCTAGCGGTGGCAGGCGTGGTGGCATGGCAGATTCATATGCCAATCCATGAGGATAATGTGAGCGCTCATGCTTTTTATGGAGGACTTGCGGCAGTTTGTAGAGATTCCTCTACCAAAATCAATTTCAGAGCCTGATACCGGCAGGACAGTTCCGTCAGTCCACCGGATGCTCCCCGCCCTCATCTCTGCCTGCTGCATCCACAGATTCAACTTGCTCCAGGCACAAGTGGATTTTGAGTCCCTTCGGGCGGTTAATCCGAAAGTGGCAGAATGGCTTACAATAGATGGCACCAACATTAGCTATCCAATCGCTCAGTACAACGATAAATAACAATTATCTGCACAACCAGTTTTCCGGCTAGTAGAACATTTCTGGGTATATTTTCTTTGACAGCCGAAGTAGACTAGACTTTTCCGATGAGAACAATATCCTTTACGGACACCATATGGATAATGGGAGTATGTTCCAGAGCTCGATGTAAGAGCACCCAACTGCCCAGCTCATTACGCTAGACGGCACATCGTGGAGTTTTTTATGGGGTATGTGTCCAGCGTGGATAGGGGCCATGCGGGTAAACTTTACCTCGGATGAAGAATTTGAAGAATTAAGGGTTTCAAAGAAAAAATTGTTGTTTGACGGTTGTTCCAAAAGAAAAAGCGCAGACAGAATTGTGACCTTCTCCACTTGCAGTTATGCGTTCCATAACGCAAGGTTCATGGTGCATAGCAGGTCCATCTAAGAATCAAGTCTGTGTTAAAACTGGACCGTTGAAGATGCTGACACGATAGAATAAGAGAGAACGAAACGACATGAAATAAGTGAACAGTAAAGGAATAGAATTAAAGACCTGTTTCCCCCAGAAGGGAAGCCGTAAAGCAATGGTGGGTATAAAATCATTCCTTCATAAATGCAATATGAACGTCACCATTATTACTGGACACACATAGCACTTTTTCGCCGTTTTCTTTATTGTCTGGCAAATTACTCTTGCCCTTTTCAACTTCTGATTGAATGGTGAAATCTTCACAACTTCCTACGACAGTGCCTGAGATATCTCCATTTTTGACGGATATAGTTAAAGAATCCCCTATATCAATTTTATCGAAAGTGATACTTCCACCGTTAGAGAAAATGTTTATGCTCCCTTTTACAGTCAACGCGGAAAGGGAGATATTTTCGTTTGTGGTGGACAGAGTAAGAGCATCTAAAAGAGTATCTGGTACCTGCAAGCAGATTTTCCGGTGTTCAGCAGAGGCTTTCACGCCAATATAATCTGTCCACTCCTTGTTGCTTGCACTTGCCATAGTCAGCACTTTTTTATCTGAAACAGAAATATCATAATATTCTTTGCCGCTTTCAAAATATTTAATGTGCACCTGTTCATCATCGGACAGCGATACTTCAATCTCTCTATCTGATACATTAAGATTCACCTCGCTGACCTGTGTATCAGGCGTATAAGTTTTTTCTTCAAACGGCTCGCCGTTGTTGGAGCAGCCAGTCAAAGCAAAACACCCCAGCACTAAGCACACTACAAGTGAAATTACTCTTTTCATCGAATTCCTCCATACCTTTTTATAAAGTTTTCCTTTTCAAAACCGCAATTCCTATGAGTGACAACGCGGCGGTTAACAGCAGACAGATACAAATGTGCAGAACTCCGTTGCTGTTAAACATGATAATTTGGAAAAATCCAGCCAGGACGCTGCGTAGCGGCGCAATCGGCGTAAAAACGCAAATAATGGCAGCCAGCACTGTGTCAGTCAGCCACCCATACCAATGGGACTGCATAGATAACAGCACGTGAAGAAACATCATAACCAGCAGCAAAAAGAATATCTGCTGTAACCCGGCAACAAATGTCCCGTTTTCTGTCCACCTGCACACATCCATCATATTGATAACAGTTTTTGCCGAAAAAACCGGGTCAATCCATAGATGAATGGCAGTGTTGGCCAGAGAAATGCCAACGGACAAGATTTCATAACTGCTGAGGCACCCCAAAAAGTAATCTTTCTTGCTTGCACCCAAATACGTGAGCTTGGAGAAATCATAAAACACAACAAAGAAAGGGGTCAAGACTGCAAGCAGCCAGGTGTAATTGCCATTGCTTAAGACAACGTCGCCGGAAGATGTGGCGCAAAGCACCACAAGAGCCATAAGAATGAAACTGAGCCTGTTGCTGGCAAGCAGGCGTTTTACAATAGCGAAAATGGATGTCATTTTTTTGCACCTCCTTTATGCCCTACCATTTGAATAAAGAAATCCTGTAGGTTGTCCGGCGGGGTTCCAAAGAAGAGAATGTTCCCTCTATCCATAATCAGCAGCTTTTGAATGGTGTTTGCGATTTCCTCAATAATGTGAGTGGATACGATAATAATGCGCGGGTGTTTCTCAAAGCTCTCTGCCAGCATTTCGTAAAACTCCACACGCATAATGGCGTCAAAGCCGAGAACAGGCTCATCCAAAAGAACGACGTTTTGTTACTTGCCAGGCAGATAATCGTAGATACCATGGTTTTTATGCCAAGGGAGAGATGGTTAAATTTCTTTTTTCCATCCAGCTCAAAGCGCTCCATCATTTCAGAGGCAAAGTCATAATCATAGTTGGGGTTAACTTCAGACGCGATTTGCAACAGCTTGCGTACAGGAAGATTAAAATGCTTTGCGAAGTTTTCAATGTAACTGACGCCTGTATCCAGAGCCGCCGTCGAGATTGTCTTACCGTCCACCTGGATGGTTCCGGTTGTAATGTTTTGATATCCGGCGATTGACTTGAGAAATGTTGTTTTCCCGGCCCCGTTCCTACCAAGCAGGCAATAAATACCCGGTTCTTCGATGGATAGCGTGATGTTTTTCAAAACGGTGGCCGGCCCGTATTGCTTTGTCACCTGGTTGAGCGATATCATGAGTGAATTCCTCCTAAACAGTATGGCAGCAGCTATTGCTTTCCACAATGTCCTGTGCTACAATGGATTATAAACCTTTGTGCAGCACAAAGGTCAATAGGAGAAATACGCAAAATGAAAAAATATTTTTCTGTAGGAGAAACGGCAAAGGCGGTCCATACCACCAGTGAAACGCTGCGGCACTATGACCGCATTGGACTGGTAGAACCCAGCAAAAAAGATGAATGGACAAACTACCGCTATTACACCGAGCAGGATATTGTTCGCTTGCATACCGTGCGTGCTTTGCAGGTGATGGACTTGCCATTGCAGGAGATAAAGAAAGTTTTAGAGTATGATGATCTTGAGAGAACTGTAGATTTTTTGGCGCAAGCAGAGAGAAAGGCAGAGGAAAAGATTGCGGCACTGCAATATAGTAAATCAAAAATTTTAATAGCAAAAGCAGAATACGAAAGAAAATTGAACGGCCAGCACAAGGTCCATGGAGCTTTTCTCAAAGAATATCCAGAGCGCGTTATTTTGCTGTCCGATACGTTAGAAACACCCGCGCTGGATAATCTTTGGAATTATCTCAGCCATTTTTATGATAAAATCACGCCGGACTTAAAAGAACAGTTTTCTTTTGAGGATTTGGCAGGTATCTATACGGAAAATGGGGTGTCAAGGCTTTTTGCTATATGTATTCGTTTTGCGGACATAGATGGGTTAAAGGTTTTGCCAGCCGGGAAATACCTGTGTGCAAGCTGTACGGAGGAAAATCGGGAACAAGTATTAAGTGAGGTCATGGGTTTAGCCCGGACGGAACATGGTGTTGAGCCAACTTTCACTGTACAGTTAATTGTTCTATCAGGTATTTTGCACTGGAATTATGAAGTGCAGGTTTATATTGAGAGAGAAAACACTAGGCGGCGTCGTCAATAAAAATATGATATAATAGACCTCAAAGAAGAGGAGGGCAAAAAAATGGCGGGAGAACAGCATCGGCACGATATAAGCGACAGAGCGTGGGAGAAAATCAGG
>NZ_JAWXXJ010000041.1:0-15963 GCF_034335085.1 Acutalibacter caecimuris
TCTCAAAAGATGGCGCGGTATTGCTACGCGCTACGCCAAAAACGCCTCTTCCTTCGCCGCCGCTGTCCAGATCCGTTGTATTGCTATTTGGCTCCTTGTTTATTGACGACGCCATCTAACTACCTCCGCCATTAGAACCCGGCGCTTAGACAAGAAGTCGAAGTAGTCCATATGCTCCCAATCTTCCGGCAGGGCATGGTCAGCATAAATACTGCCCTTCTCAGTAGGGTCGATTTTTGCAAGCTGGTCTTTCATATATTCGGCAGGACTTGTATCCAAAACTTCGATATTATCGCTCCACTCAATGAAAGCAAAATTGGCCATCTGGTTTCGATCTCTGTCATCAGCTATCCCGATCCTGGCCAAATATGCTTTTGGAAACAGGTGGTGTTTCTCCAGTACTTTCTTTTTTCCATCAGCAGTTGGGTCAAATAATTCCCGGGTATGGAGCGTTGAGAACAGCACTTTCGCGTCCAACACATTCAGGGCGGCACAGTAGCCGAACCAGGATGGGTTGCGCGGCGCGGAATTCGCCAGACTGTTGGGCAGAGTGATGGCAAAATAGTCCCCTGTGAACACAGAGGCTATTTTCTTTTCCAACAGCGCAACAAAGGCCTCCTCCGTTTTTACATTGCGCAGATCTGCCAAATCCGATTCCATATCCGTTTCCGGAGAGCCGGTGTAATACCCCGTAACAGCGGTCATAAAGAACCACTTGGCAATCAGCTTTCGCAGTGCTGACTCGCTCATACCATAGTGAAACTTTCCAAAAAGGTACATCACGTAAGAGTAAACCAGGGCATTTTCTGAGGAAATTAGCGACTTAGATACGAACCCAGCCGCCTCCACGCACTTGAGAAAGTTTTTCCATATCTGCACATCCAGCACCTGTTCCAACACTTGTTTCAGCTTTTCAAAATTCTGAATACGAAGGCTATCCGTGTAAACACCATTTTCAAAGTCCCGGCCGCGCAGGAGCATATAGGCATAGTGCAGCCTCGCCCGCTGAAAGCCATAGCTCATAGCAACCCGCACAATGTGGGTGGGAGAGGGCTGGAACAAGAAGTTGTATGCCGTTCCCGGTTTCGGTGTCTTCGCGCTACGGCAGAAATCCACGATTTTCTGACGGCCCTCAGGCCAATAGACAGAGATAAGGGTAAGGATAAAATCATCCTCCCCAGTTTCTCTCTGCCAGAATTGACCCGCACGAAAATGTCAGCGACGCTCTCTTCATCAGAGTTACCGCTGATTTCCAAAGTAGGGATACTGAATCCTGTAAGAGAGAGCAAGTCCATAATATTCTGTTGGATGCTCTGCTTTTCGTCATCCGTCAGCGTGGCGTCGGTTTTCTTGCGGGCATCTGAGATGGTTTGGACTTTTTCCGAAATGTAGGCAAAGCTTTTGGACTCATTGCGAAAGACCTCACTGATGTCGTAGATCCATTCCGCGCCGCGTTTTGTTGCATTATCTCCCACCGCAAAAGTACGGGTCAGCGGGTTGAAAGATATGATGAGCTGCTTCTCGTTGAACTTTGCGTCTACAATCTTTTTGCCGTACATAACAGCATATAAAGAGGTCAGGCGCTGTTGACCGTCTATCACAAGGCTCTTGGGAGTCCCGAAAGGCTTATTATCTATGCCTATCGTTTTACTTTTCTCTGTATCATCCGCCGCATCCCAAATCATCAGATAGCCGATTGGGTAGCCTTTCAGCATAGAGTCCAGCAGGTCGCGGACCTTAGCGGCCCTCCAGACATAGCCCCGCTGAAGGTCAGGCAGGCCTAGTTTCCCCGTTTCGACCTCCATGATAAGCTCCCGCACCGTTCGGGGGACAGGCGTAAAAAGAGTTTTTGACATCCGTGACTCTCCTGAAAGACATTTTAACAATTATACAAATATACGAAAAGGAGGCAAAATACCCAAAATGTTTTTGCCTCCCCATTGGCGGAGATGAAGAGATTTGAACTCTTACGCCGGGGAACTCCCGACCTACCGCATTTCGAGTGCTGTGCGGGAATCGGAACTTGAGGGATTTCAGCAGAACCGAATGGAAGATAGGAGAACGCCAAAACCCCAGCGTTTGCGGGGAGTTTCGGCGTTTTGGAGCGGCGAAAATTCGTAAATGTAGATGTCGCGCCGGATTCCGGATTTTGAGCAGTTCTAAGAAAATTTCCGAGCTGTTCTTAGAATTTTGAGAGGAACTAGGCCATTTTGCGGGCAAATCAGCGGCGTTTGGCAGTGCAGATTTTAGAGCGTCAATACCGCACCGGGCCAAGAATCATGTGCGAAAGCCCCAAGAATGTCAAAGCCACCGGGCCTCCAATTCCACTCTGAGTACATCCAACAAATCAATATACTCCTCTTTCACGCGTTTCACCAGCGCCAGCGCAATTTCCTCATTATAGGAATGGGTCACATCATTCCGGGACATCAGCATAGCAAGCCACTTTTTCTCGTCCTGTATCATTCCGGCGCTATATGCCAGCTTGAGAATTTGCTTTGGTGAGCCGGTCTGTCCTTCGCCATAACCATGCTCCTGCAAAATCTCCTTCATGGCTTTCCATGCCTGCTCAAAGCATATCTCGAACAGGGCGGCGCTGCCGGTCAGGGTCAGCACATTGTATGGCTCATTCAAATTTCTGACGAGCCGCAGATTGTCCAGCGCCTTGCAGAAATTCTCATACTTTTTCATATATCACAACGCCGTCCTTCCTGATTTCATCCAGCAGCTCAGCTTGCACTGGCTTATTCAAATCCACTACATCAAACATGAGCAGGGTAGGTATATCCTCGTCAACGCTGGCAGCGAACGCAACAGTATCGCCGCCTTGAATAGCCAGGTCGATATCGCTGCGCTCCAGATTGTCGCCCCTTGCCCGGGAGCCGAAGAGGATCACCTTATCAAGGTTGCATTGGCGGGCTAGATCTGATATACTGTCTATGATAGGCTGTGGCAAATTCATCTTGATGGCCCCTCGTTTCAATGATAGATTTAGTATACAGGAATAGCCCAGAAAATGCAAGGAGATACTGCATGGAAACTGATACAGCAATTATGGATATGAACCAGCTCGAGTTCGCGGTGTTTTGCATTGAGAACATTGCCATCAGGCTCGGGGTCAACGCTGGCCGGGTATACCGGGCATTGGAGGATTCTCATATTCTGCATGGATATATCGTACCAGAATATGATGCGCTTCATACCCAGAGTAAGGATTATATTGTAGATGACATTTTGATGGTGATGAAAGAGCGAGGTGTGGAAATATGACTGCCAACCCTATCCTCCTTCAAAAGAAATACGCCAGGGTCATTTGCCGGTTTGCCGAAAAAGTCAGTATTTCACTGGATGACGCTTTAGCCTTCTTTTATCGTTCTACCATCTATACGCTCATTAGCGAAGGCGTTTCCGATATGCACTGCATGAGCGATGAATATCTGGCAGAAGATTTAGCGATTGAATATAAGGAAAGAATCAGCCGTTTTTAGGAAGGTTTCCCTTTAGCTGAAACCCTATAAAGGACACCTTATCCGATAGTCAAGGAAATGGCTCAAAAGCTTTCTCGGCTCCACTCCGATCCGCTCCGCAAGGGTGATCATATTGGCGCTGATAAGATGCAGATTCCGTTCCTCGAACCGCTTCTTCTCGTCCTCAGTTCTCAACACAAAGCTATCGCACAGGCCCACCAGTTTCGCGCCAAGCCCCTCAAAGCACCTTTGAGAAGGGATATTATCCACCTCCACAACAGCCCGAAACTCACCCACCCCTGTTCTGCGCTGAATCTCATTAAGATATAAACGCAAGCTTTTGGAACCGAAGCCCTGATGCGTGTATTTTCCATCCAACTCTATCGCAATCTCCCATATTTCAGCGCTTGTATCCTTGATCCCCAGATATCCAATAGGCTGATTGTTCTTTGAATCGCAAATGATGCAATAAAAAACCTGCGGGGCAAATATTTCATCCAGCAAAATGCTTTTCTTGTTATCTTTTGCAGTATTGTGGGCCGCTCTGTATATGAGTGAATACTGCATCCGGACGCTGCAATAGAATTCTTCATCTTCCGGCGTGATAGGGCGGATAAGGATTCCGTCTCCGCATACAAATACGGACTGAGATTTTTCCTTGGAGAAATCCCAGAACTCCTTATTTGCAAGAACTTGTTCTTCTGGTTGAATCATGTCATCAAGAATTTTAAGCAGTTCATCTTTCTTAATGGACGAACCGTCAGGCCGCTCATCCAATTTATCAAGAATCTGCCGAGCAAATTCTTTCATCTGCGTTTGCTGCGCCTTTTGGTGGATCCTATCCATGTGAACACCTCTTTGCAACCAGTATACAACAGCCCTCCGAAAATGGCAATAATCCTTTTCTTCCCGGCCATGTTATGCTATAATAATAAAAACATGGAAAGGACAGCCCCATGAAAATCATCATCTCTCCGGCAAAGAAAATGAACGTAGACACCGACAGCCTCCCCATAGACAGCCTGCCCCCATTCCTGCCCCAAACTGAGCGCCTATTGTCAGCGCTCCAAACCATGTCCCCAAAAGAACTGCAATCCCTCTGGAAGTGCAACGACAACCTCGCCCAACTAAACATAGAGCGCCTGAAAGCCATGACTTTACGCCAAAACCTGACCCCAGCCATCCTCTCCTACGAGGGCATACAGTACCGCTATATAGCTCCGGGCGTGATGGCAACCGGGCAGTTAGAGTACCTGCGGGAGCATTTGCGTATCTTATCGGGATTCTATGGGCTGCTCCGCCCCTTCGACGGCGTAACACCCTACCGATTAGAAATGCAGGCAAAGCTATCAGTAGGCGGTGCAAAAGACCTCTACGCCTTTTGGGGAGACAGCATAGCAAAGCAACTGGAAGGAGACTGGGTGCTGAATCTCGCGTCCAAGGAGTACAGCAAAGCGGTCACACCTTATCTTCCTGAAAGCTCCGTGTTGACCTGCGTATTCGGCGAGTGGCTTAACGGAAAGGTCATCGAAAAGGGTACCATGTGCAAAATGGCACGGGGCCAGATGGTGCGCTGGCTTGCCGAAAACGGCATTGAAAAAGCGGAAAAAATTCGCGAATTCGCGGATTTAGAGTATCGTTTCGACACAGAATTATCTACAGAAAACACATTTGTATTCATCAAAGGAGGACGCTGAAATGTTGGAAGTTGGAATGAAAGCCCCTGAGTTTACCCTGCCGGACAAGGACGGAAACATGGTATCGCTGGCCGATTTTGCGGGCAAAAAGGTTGTGCTATACTTCTATCCCCGGGACAACACCCCCGGCTGCACCCGCCAGGCCTGCGCCTTTGCAAGCGCTTATGAGGAGTTCAAAAACATCAATGCCGTGGTAATTGGCGTGAGCAAGGATTCGGTGACTTCCCACCAGAAATTCGCCGAAAAACACGGCCTGCCGTTTATACTTCTCTCCGACCCGGAGCGCGCCGCCATCGAGGCATACGGCGTGTGGCAAGAGAAGAAAAACTACGGCAAGGTGAGCATGGGCGTGGTACGTTCAACCTTTGTAATTGACGAAAACGGAGTGGTGGAGAAGGTAATGCCGAAGGTGAAACCGGACACCAACGCGGCGGAAATTATGGCGTATCTGCGCGGAGAGAAGTAGGATATGCCGTTTCACATCGTCCGTCAGGACATCACGAAAATGCAGGTGGACGCCATCGTCAACGCCGCCAACACCGCTTTGCAGATAGGCGGCGGGGTCTGCGGGGCGATATTCAATGCCGCTGGTGCGCAGAAAATGCAGACGGTCTGCGATAAACTTGCGCCCATCCAGCCGGGGGAGGCGGTGGTCATCCCCGGCTTTGCCCTGCCCGCCAAGTATGTGATTCACGCCGCTGGCCCAGATTACCACCCCAGCGACCGGGAGCGCTGCCGGGAACTGCTCCGCTCGGCCTACACAGAATCGCTGAAACTGGCAAAGAAACACCGCTGCAAGAGTATAGCTTTACCATTGATTTCCAGCGGCATTTACGGCTACCCGAAGGCCGAGGCCTTGGAGGTTGCGAAACAGGCCATCGAGGCGTTTTTGGACGAGTATGAGATGGAGGCCTATCTTGCCGTGTTCGACAAGTCCGCCTTCGTGCTGAGCGAGACCCTGCTGGGCGAGGTGGAAAGCTACATCGACCAGCACTACGTTGACGCGCACCAGCCCAAAAACCGTAACCTGCTGGGAGTTGAGAGTGCCGCGATAGGCATGGCGGCACCATTAATGCCCATGCCAATGATGGCTCCCAGCGCGGCGCTGGATGACCTGATGGAGCGTCTGGACGAGCCGTTTTCCGACACGCTTTTGAAGCTGATAGACGCCAAAGGCAAGACCGACGTGGAGGTCTACAAGCGGGCAAATATCGACCGCAAGCTGTTCTCGAAGATACGCAAGGGCCACGGTTACACGCCGAGAAAGCCAACTATTTTGGCGCTTGCAATAGCGCTGGAATTGACACTTCCGGAGACGGATGACCTCTTGGAGCGGGCGGGGTACGCGCTGTCCCAAGCCAGCAAATTTGACGTGATCGTGGAGTATTTCATCGTCAATGGAAGGTATGATATTTTTGAGATAAATGAGGTGCTTTTTCAGTATGACCAGCCGCTTTTAGGCGTGTGAAGAGCAAAAGGATAAACTGGAATTTTGAAAGGGAACATTGGGATGAAAAAGACAAGTTTTATAATCGTTATAATCATTGTAGTAGTCAGCGCAATAAGTATCCATCTAATAACCAGCCCCAAAGTATTAGGCAATATGAGCAAAAGTTATTCAGAGCAAATAACTACAACTTCTGATATTTCGTTTTCGGGGGAAACAGGCGATAGAATAAAGTTTTCATTCAAGTCTGATATTATAAGCGGGAATTTAGATATGGTCTTATATGATTCAGTTGGAAATGAAGTATATACATTAGACAGCGCAAGAGCGTTAGAAACTTTTTTCACTTTGGAGCGTTCAGATACATATACTTTAGCTGCCAAATGTAGTAATTTTATTGGAGATTATAAGATTGTTGTTTATAATATGTCAGATTAAAACGTTTTGTCTGACACAGAAATTCCAGTTTTCTTGTCACACAAGAACTTGTCGCTTTGAAAGCGACCGAAAGACCTCCTGTGTGGGCTATAATGAAGCCATCAAAACACAGGAGGCCATTTTCATGAAAAACTTAACGGAATTAGTGTTCATCCTGGACAAAAGCGGCTCAATGGCTGGCCTGGAAAAGGACACCATCGGCGGGTTCAACTCCATGCTGCAAAAGCAGAGGGACCTGGACGGCGAGTGCCGCATTACCACGGTGCTGTTCGACAACCGCTACGAGCTCCTGCACGACCGCATTGATATCCGCGCGGTCAGCCCCATGACCGACCGGGAGTACCAGGTGGGCGGCTCCACGGCTCTTTTGGACGCCATCGGGCTGACGGTTCAGAAGCTGGTGTCGGTGCAGAAGAACACCGCCGAGGAGTACCGCGCTGAGAAGGTGATGTTCGTAATCATCACTGACGGCGAGGAGAATTCCAGCCGGGAGTTCAGCGCTGAGAGGGTCAAGAAGATGATCGAGCTTGAGAAGGAGAAGTACGGCTGGGAGTTCGTGTTTTTGGGCGCGAATATTGACGCGGTGGAGACTGCCGGACGGTTTGGCATAGCCCCGCAGATGGCCGTGGACTACGTCGCCGACGAGGAGGGCGTTGAACTGAACTTTGACGCCATGAGCGAGGCGATGGCCAGTTTCCGGGCGGTGGGCGCAGTGCCCCAGGCGCCGCTGGAGAGGATACGGAAGGATAGGAAGAAGAGGTGGGGCCGAGGCTAAACCCGATCGTAACTTGCGTTCATCTCAAAGAGGTCTTTACTTTGCGGGAACGCCGCCCGGAAAACGTCGTAAATCTTCTTTTCCTTGCTGAGTATGAGCACAAATGCGCTGTCAAACGCCACGATCTCCACGCTCGCCAAGGGGTGCTGAAGTGTTAGCGGGTTCGTCCAAAATCCCGGATTCCCGTTAGCGTATGGCGAGGGGTACTGTAGGGCCTGTTCTCTGGTGACGTGCGGCTTGAAGCCGGAGAACACGCCCCAGACCCATTGTACACCGGAAAGTCCGTCCAACATTTGCATAAGCTCCGCGCCGGTTTTCCACTCATCATCCTCCCGCATTTCGGGTGGGTAGGCGTAGCAGGTCCAGTCGGTGATGAGCCAGTTATGGTGTGGGCCTACGTCACCGAGGCCGTGCATAATGACGTGCATATTGGTGAAATGCTGCTGACCCTTGTCTAAGATAGCGCCGTATATTATGTGTCCTTCCTTTTATAGACCGGTAATACCCGCTGTCCCCAGCCCAAAATATTTGTCGAAGAAACCCTTAAACCTATCGATTATCCTCTGCTTTTTCTCAGCCCGATTCCCGCCGCCAAAACGCGACACCGGCGGCATCAGCCGGTCAATATCCGTACCGGTGGTCTTGATCTCCCCGGCCTGTAGAGAGCTTTCCATGAATTGCCGGGTCTCCTCCGGCTTGAGCCTTTCCTCTGTGATGATAGCCGTCAGTTCCTGCTCTTTTTGCTGCATTACAAATTCACGCCACTCCAGGAAAACATCCTCCACATCATTGATCCCGGCAATGAAGTTCTCGATCAGCGCCTTTTTGCTCCGCAGCTCCGGGCTGGCGTCCACAGCTTTTCGGATGGTGATCAAGATCTCCTTATCCTCGCTGTGGGAGTCATGATACTTCTTCACCAGCAGCAAAATGTAGTCAATATTGATCTCCACCTGCCGGATAAGCTCAATCTCAAAGACAATATCATCGTCGATATCGGAGCTGGTGCCCTTCTTCCTTCGCTCGGCCCACTCGTCTTTCAAATCCTGATACCGTCCCAGATAGTCCTGCAGATCCCGTTCGGACAGGATGTCACAACCTTGGAACTGGTCAAAAGAGGTCAGGATGTTCCGCATCCGCAGTATTGCACCAAAGACAGAAATAAAGTCTTTCTCATTCTGTTCACCAATGATCTGCGGCTCAGAAAGTGGAAATTTTGTCAGCAGCTTTTGAATGAGTGTCTCATAGCCGGGGTGTCGGACACCGTCCTCGTCTGTATAGCCGCTGAAATAGTCTTGGAAACTCCGCAGCAACACAATGCCCCCCGCCTGCTTGTCCCCAAAGAGTGAGATAGCATCATCCACCCGCTTTTGCAGGTTGCGGAAGCATACAATATTGCCGAAGGTCTTGACGGAGTTTAATATGCGATTTGTGCGGGAAAATGCCTGAATCAAACCGTGCATCTTGAGATTCTTGTCCACCCAAAGGGTATTCAGTGTGGTAGCGTCAAAGCCAGTGAGGAACATATTGACCACAATCAGCAGGTCGATCTCCCGGTTTTTCATGCGCAAGGACACATCTTTATAGTAATTCTGGAATTTGTCACCAGAGGTATCATAGTTGGTGTGGAATATCCCGTTATAGTCCCTAATAGCCTGCTCCAGAAAGTCGCGAGAATTTTGGTCAAGTGCTGAGGTATCCTCCGGGTTTTCCTCGTCCAGAATACCATCCGTTTCCACCTCGTTTGCCCCATAGCTGTAAATGATGGCCACCCGCAGCCGTTTGCTGGGGTCAGCGTCCATCTGCCGCTTGAACTCTGCATAGTAGAGCTTTGCCATATCTACAGAGGCCACCGCAAAAATGGAGTTAAAGCCGCTGAGCCGCTGCTTTTTCTTGATCTCCTCCACCTGGGATTTTCCGGCGGCAACCTCTGAGATATTCGTCAGGGCATTAAACATATAGGTCTTATTCCCGCGGTAGGTCTTTTGGTCAAAATGCTCCAGAATATACCGGGTGACAAGCTCGATGCGCTCCGGGGCCATATACGCCTTTTCCCGGTTGATATCCCAAACCTGTTCGTCGATCATCTCCTCGTCCATGCCCATGGTCTTGTAGTAGTCCACATGGAAGGGCAGGACGTTCTTATCGTTGATAGCGTCCACAATGGTGTAGGTGTGTAGCTGGTCGCCGAAGGTCTGTTGTGTGGTGCGAAACTGGGGATTGCCGCCCCTACCAGCATTGACAGCAAAAATCGGCGTGCCGGTGAAACCAAACAGGTGGTACTTCTTAAAGTTTTTTACAATGGCTGTGTGCATATCCCCAAACTGGCTGCGGTGGCACTCGTCGAAGATAATCACAACGCGCTTGTCATAGACCTCATGGCCCTTGTTCTTCGCCACAAAGGTGGAGAGCTTTTGAATGGTGGTGATGATGATCCTGGCGTTGGGGTCCTCCAACTGCTTTTTCAAGATGGCGGTGGAGGTGTTGGAGTTGGCCGCGCCCTTCTCAAAGCGGTCGTACTCCTTCATGGTCTGGTAGTCCAGGTCTTTCCGGTCCACCACGAACAGCACCTTACCTATGTAAGGCAGCAGAAAGGCCAGACGGGCAGTTTTGAAACTGGTGAGGGTCTTGCCGGAGCCGGTGGTGTGCCAGATGTACCCGCCCCCGGCGATGGAGCCATATTTTTTGTAGTTGTTCGCAATCTCAATACGGTTCAAGATGCGCTCGGTGGCGGTGATTTGATAGGGCCGCATGACCATCAACATCTGCTCCGAGGTAAAAATGCAGTACCGTGTCAGCACGTTCAAGAGGGTGTGCTTGGCGAAAAATGTGCGGGTGAAATCTATCAAATCCGGCAGAACCCGGTTGTTGGCGTCGGCCCAGAAAGACGTAAACTCAAAGCTGTTGCTGGTCTTTTTCTTCCTGGCGGCAGAGCTAGAGGTAGCGTCCTTGATGGCGTTGCGGCGGGTAGTGTTGGAGTAATACTTGGTGTTCGTGCCATTAGAAATGACGAAAATCTGTACATAGTCATACAGCCCGCTGCCCGCCCAAAAGCTGTCCCGCTGGTAGCGGTCGATCTGGTTGAACGCCTCCCGGATAGCCACGCCCCGGCGTTTCAGCTCGATATGGACCAGGGGCAGCCCATTTACCAAAACCGTGACGTCATAACGGTTATCATAATGCGCACTGTCCGCTTTGCCCACAGTGTACTGATTGATGACCTGGAGGCGGTTGTTGTGGATATTCTTCTTGTCAATCAGGGAGATATTCTTGCTCTCGCCGGTATCCCGCCGCAAAACCTGCACAAAGTCCTCTTGGATGCGGCGTGTCTTGTCCTCAATGCCGTCGTTGGCGCCCGAAATGCACTCGCTAAAAAACCGCTCCCACTCGGAATCGGCGAAGGTGTAGCCGTTCAGCTCCTCCAGCTTTTTGCGGAGATTGGCAACCAGCTCTTTTTCCGCATGAATGGGCAGATACTCGTACCCTTGCTCACACAGTAGCCGGATGAACTCCTTTTCCAGCGCGGCCTCGCTCTGGTAACTGTCGGAGCGGGCCTTGACCGGCTCGTATTCTGTGACCACTGTATCTTTGTTGGATGAGGCAATCAGATTATAAGTGCCCATCATTAACTTCCTCACTTTCTCGTATATCCTGACTGGATGAAAAGATTATAGCATCTAACCACAATAGCACCTTTAAGAAATCCATTTTACTATGTTCTCTGTGTGTTCTACCATGTAAATCCCAGTGCCTATTTACAATCTGTGGCTCTTGGCCAGAAAAGTCAGAATTGCAAAAAATAGAAGTGTCAAATGATTTGAACGCTTTGTATATACAAAGCGTTTTCCTATCTATTTCACTGAGCTGTATTTCACTGACCATTTTCTTTTTTACTACATCAAGTCTACTCTTAAACTTAGTTGTAGTTTGTTCTGATACATCGGCAAGCACTCCGTCTATCAAAGAAAAGAGTCCTATGCACGCAATCAGATAATGATTTATGCGGTATGCAGAAATAATCTGGTCAAATAATTCGGCATACTTCTGCACCTGCTCACTCTGTTGACATCTTTTAATTACCCTTTCCATGTTACATTCATTGTTTCCAAAGTAGTACGAGCAGGCTACCTCCTCTATGTTTGCGCCGTTGTATATCTCTTGGGCGAGGTCTTGTGACAAATCATCTGTAAAAACAATTTGGCCTTCTATCAGCCTGTCTGCCGCTACACTCCATATTCCAAAATCTGCAAAGGCTTGAAGATACATGGATATGTTTTCCGCATTGTTCTGATACCATGTATGAGCTTTTTCTAACGCAGCGGCAAAAATTTCAAGATTCCTAATAACGCCTTGCATACCAGCCCATATTTCATTGTAGCTCAAGGAATTCACCTATACTGACGCCTCCTTAAAGGTCAAAAGCTTGTCCCTATAGTATTCATACTGCTTGCGCCGGGCCTCTATCTCGGCGGGCAGGCCGGAGGTCAGGTCGTTGCACAGGGCGTCGAAGCGGTCGAGGATGGAGACGATGCGGTGTTGGGTTTCTAATGGGGGAATGGGCACGGGAAACTCATTCAACATTGGCCTCCTGATAGACGCAACCGACCCCTGAAACATACTTTTTTGAATATAGGGCAGGAACATAGCCTGCATATAGTAAAAATAGTATTTGGGTGATACCTCTGGGGTATTGATATGTATCCTATACGCCCGTTGGTGAAGGGCGTACTTCCCTTCAATATAGTGAAACACTTTTCCAACGCCTACACCGTCGCCGGCAGTTATAATCGCAATTTCATCAAATTCAAATTCGTTTTTCCTGCGCGGTTCTTGTGAACGCACAAAGAAAGGATATAGGCCCTCATCCATGCCATCGTTGGTGTTGCTGCTCCCTGTTCCAATGTCTGCAATTTCCCTCAGCGCCACCCACTTTACTGTGCTACCTTCTCTCTCTCTCTCTCTCTCTCTCTACATGAACAGATTGTGAACTATCGAAGGAAAGCAGGAGGTCACGGTAATATTCATACTGCTTTTTTCTCGCCGAGAGTTCAGCCGTAAGCCGTTCCTCAAGCTCTGAAGTCAGTTTTGTGAAGCTGTCCAGTATGCGGACGATTTCACTCTGCACGGGGAGAGGGGGTAGGGGGATTGTAACTGCATTTAGGGTGTCCGGCGTAACCTCCATTACCTTTGTGCCGTGGACCAGTTTCCTTTTTTGTGCGGCAAACATTTGAGTGTGAAAGTAGTAAGCTAGATACTTTGCGTTCTGATTATGATGAATAATTGCCGTGTGTCCGCTGACCGCAACCGCCTCGTCACCTAACCAAGCCACACATTTACATACATCCTCGATGTTTTCACTTGTAACGGCCATGACAATATCATTGGGATAGGCCAGTTTTTGCTTTTTGGCACACTCTTTGCTGATAAAGGTAAATGTCTGATTGGCAAACAGGCCATATCTGGTATAGATTTGTCCGTAATGGATACAGGGGACACCATCAGAACAGAAATCCTTCTTTTGAAGATTTCCACCTCTTGAGATAGTCGCAATTTCGCCCAGCTTTTTATATTGCACCCCATTAGGGCAAAGTTCTCCTATCAGCTTTTCTAATCTGCTCATATAATTAAATCCCCACCTTATTGCCCAGATAAGCCAGATTTCCTAATCTGTCCCTCTAATTTTGTGGTCAAATCCTGCATATCATTCCACACAACGAATTGAATTTGTTTCACATCAAAATGCAAATGGGTAAATTCGTCTGAGCGGCAAAGATGAATGACGGTTTTTCCAATACCTTTGGCATACCCGGCTTCATAGTAAACACCTGCATTTTGATAGGTGAAGTCAGCAACGAGAAACTTACAGCTTCGAATTTCTTCAAACATTTTTACTGAAATGTTTTCGTTGTGAGCGTCTAAATCAAGATAATATGGTTGGTTTTTTGATGCAACAATAGCTGCTTGTGTGCCAGTACGAATAGCATCCACACAATCATACTTTTCTTTATTCATTGGCATAGATACGAAAACCGAGCCAGAAGAAGGCAAAACTGGATTCATTGTAGGAACAATGCTTTGCCCTGTGGCAATTTGGTGCACTAAGGCCAACTGCTCATCGGAGGCATTATTTATAAGGAAATCATGTAAGGACGTCAAATTGTCCTCATGTACCCACGAACTTGTTCCTTTGAACTCTTTAGAAGGTAATCCGAAATAAGCTAATATTTCTTCAATAATACCAAATCGGCCAAAATTGAAGTAATGGTTATCACTTTCTGCTTTTTTTCGAAACTCAAAAAAGATTTGTTCTTTATTCATGCCTCCACCTCAATCTCCCCAATAATCTTCCCAATCTCCTCCCTCAACACCTGCTCCCTCGCCACGATCTCCTCAATCTCCGCATTGAGTTTCACAATATCGATCTTCTCCCGGGTGTCCTCCGCCTCCACATAAGTGGACACAGATAGATTATACCCGCTCTCCACGATCTCGCCATACTCCGCCAGATGGGAGAAGTGCTTGATCTCCTCCCGGCTGGTAAAAACAGATACCACACGCTGGATATTCTCCGCTGTCAGACGGTTGTTGTTCGTCACCTTTACGCACTCGCCGGAGGCGTCGATAAACAGGGTCTTATTGTCCGCCTTGTTCTTTTTCAGCACCATGATACAGGTGGCAATGCTCGTCCCAAAGAACAGGTTGGCCGGGAGCTGGATCACGCAGTCAACAAAATTGTTGTCGATGAGGTACTTGCGGATCTTCTGCTCCGCGCCGCCCCGGTACATGATGCCGGGGAAGCAGACGATGGCCGCCGTGCCGCCTGCTGCCAGCCAGGACAGGGAGTGCATGATAAAGGCTAGGTCGGCTTTGGACTTGGGGGCCAGCACCCCGGCGGGAGCAAAGCGGGGGTCGTTGATGAGGGTGGCGTCCTCATCGCCAGCCCACTTGATGGAGTAGGGGGGATTGGAGACGATCAGCTCAAAGGGCTCGTCGTCCCAGTGCTGGGGGGCGGTCAGGGTATCCTCGCAGGCAATGTTGAACTTGTCGAAGCCCACGTCGTGGAGGAACATATTGATACGGCACAGGTTGTAGGTGGTGATGTTGATCTCCTGCCCGAAATAGCCGAACTGCACACCGTCCTTGCCTAGCACCTTCTCCGCCTTCAGCAGCAGCGAGCCGGAGCCGCAGGCCGGGTCATAGACCTTGTTGACCCGGGTCTTGCCCACCGTGCCAAGCCGGGTCAGTAACTCGGAGACCTCGGCGGGCGTGAAAAACTCCCCGCCGGACTTGCCCGCGTTGGAGGCGTACATGGTCATGAGATACTCATAGGCGTCGCCGAAAGCGTCAATGCGGTGCTCCTTCACATTGCCCAGGTTCATGTCCGCCACGCCGTTCAGCAGCTTTACAAGCTTTTCGTTGCGCTTTGCCACGGTAGCCCCCAGCTTGTTACTGTTCACGTCGAAATCATCGAACAGCCCCTCAAAGTCCCCTTCAGAGGGACTGCCTTTTGCCGAATCCTCAATGTGGTGAAATACTGTTTCCAACGTTTCGTTTAAGTTCTCGTCCTGGGGCGCTCTGATCCGGACGTTGCAGAACAGCTCAGAGGGCAGCATGAAAAAGCCCTTCTCCTGCACCAGCCCCTCTCGTGCCTCCTCCGCCTCTGCGTCAGAAAGCTGAGCATAGTCAAAGCCGTCGTTTCCTGCGGCAATTTCCCCAGCATTGATATATTCCGTCAGGTTTTCTGAGATGTACCGATAGAACATAGTGCCCAGCACATAGCTCTTGAAGTCCCAGCCGTCCACGCTGCCCCGCAGCTCGTCGGCAATGGCCCAGATTGCCCGGTGGAGCTCCTCGCGTTCCTGCTCTTTCTTTATGTCTGCCATGAATCCTGCTCCTTTTTACACAATAAAACTCCTGTAACCATTATAAAGTCTTATGAGAGTTTTTGCAACAAAAAGTGACCCACATCAGGGAAAATTGACGAGCCGAGGGCAAATCTCGCAACTCCCAAGCGCTCCCTTTCCCGCATGATAATGCTCTCAGGAATAGCGGGCAGCCACTTCCTGCTGAACATGGTACTGCCAAAATATGCGTCAAAGTTTGTGACCGGCAGCACGACCCATTCAGAATCCTCCGGCTTAT
>NZ_JAWXXJ010000042.1:0-15180 GCF_034335085.1 Acutalibacter caecimuris
ATGGTAACATGTTCAGCTTGGCAGTACTAATAGGCCGAGGGCTTGACCAAGTTGGTTCCCAACCCTTTATTCGATTCTTTTCTACGCTTTCTCCTTTATTCAGTTTTTAGGGTACTGTGTAAACCCTGTAACAGTCCATCCAACCGGATGGGCTGTTTTTTCAATTATAAAAAAGGCGGTGGGAGCCCATGCAAATCCTTGTACATACCATGCACTATACAGGTGGCCGGCTTGCGCCCTTGCCGCTGCCGGTCCGAAATTACCGTGACGCCGATTACCCGGTGTACCGGCCCATGTACAATAGCAGCTTTGCCCCCATGCGCCGGGCCCTGGGCCTGTCCCCAGTCAACTGTTGTCCCGGCCGGGAGGAAATGCGCAAAAAGGCAAACCAAGTTTTTATGGTAGAGGTAGCGGGCCTGCTCATCGGCTCTGTTGCCATATATGGAAAAGAGATCGACGACCTGATTGTGGCCAAAGAATTCCGGCGGAAAGGGTATGGGCAGGGGCTGCTGCGGTTTGCAGTGGCCCGTATGCAACAGGAGGGCCGCAGCCCGATCAGCCTGCACGTGGCAGACTGGAATCGCGGCGCCATCCTGCTGTATCAGAAAAATGGCTTTGCCATCGTCCACACAGAAACCATATCCCCATCGGAAGGAACATAATACCATGGAAAACATCCATGAAGTCCTGGCCTTTTATGAAAACGGCGCCGAAACCGGCCGCCTGGAGCGGGGCCTGGGCATTATAGAGGCCGCCCGCACAAAAGCCATCCTCGCCCGCTACCTAAAGCCCGGCATGGCCGTCTATGATGTAGGTGGCGGTGTGGGCTATTACGCCAACTGGCTGGCAGAGCAGGGCTGCAATCCCACCCTCTTCGAGCTGGCCCCCAGCGCCGTGGCCTATGCCAAAGCCCACCAGGCCATCCCCTATGCCGCCCATACGGCTGATGCCCGTGCCCTTCCCGCCCCAGACGCCTCCTGTGACGCCCTCCTGCTCATGGGCCCCCTCTATCACCTGCTGGAGCGTGAAAGCCGCTTACAGGCCCTCCAGGAGGCCAACAGGGTGCTCCGGCCCGATGGCCTGCTGGTGGCGGCCGGTATCTCCAAGTTCAGTTCCGCCACCTGGGCCCTGTCCACCTACCGGGTGGCCAATGATTTCCTGGATGACGAAACCTACATGGAAATGCTCCGGGGCGAGCTTACCACCGGCCGGCACCACCGCCCGGAGAAATACCCCAACTTCATCGCCCAGGCCTATTTCCATACGCCAGAGGCCCTGGCCGCCGAGTTGGCAGAGGCAGGCTTTTCCCCCGCCCGGCTTTTGGCCGTCGAGGGCTGCATCTGGTACACCCCCAACCTAAACGAAAAGTGGAGCGATCCCGCCGCCCGCGCCCGCCTGGAGGAACTCCTCTCCCTCACCGAGTCCGAACCCTCCCTCCTGGGCCTTAGCCCCCACTTCCTCGCCATCTCCACCAAATAAAAAAGGCAGCCTTGCGGCTGCCTTTTTTATCTTCGTCTGGTCTGGCCTCCGGCGGCCCAAGGGGCCTTGCCCCTTGGGAATCCCCACCACCTTTGAAAAGGTGGACGAAACTTCTACGCGCGCCTGCTGGGGGGCAATTCTGACTTTCCACATAATAGGGCTCCCCATAGCTTTTCAAAAAACGATTTTTTTTGCTTTTCTTTTTCTTTTTTTACTTCTGATGTTCAGCCCTATTCCAAAGCCTTTTTCTTAAATCGCGATCCACCAACAAACCCCATACTTATCAATCACCGTGGCCGAGTAGGGGTTCCAGGGCAGCGCCTGTATGGGCTGAAGCACCACGCCGCCGTCGCTTAGCACCCGAAAAGCCTGATCAACCCTTTCCTCGCTGCCCATCTCAAACACATTAAAGGTCATAGTTTCCCACTTCTTTTCGTGGATAAACGCCACATCGCAAGGGTTTTGCGCCTCAGAAAGGGCCAAAAACCCTTCCCCGTCCACCGATAACTCACAGTGCTCATATTCGGTCTTATCCGGGTTCTTAATCTCAAAAGTAATCTCCGCCCCAAAAGCCTTACAGTAAAAATCCGCAGCCTCCAAGCTGTCCTTCACATAAACCTGCGTATAATTCTTCATCCCCAACATCCCTTTCCAAAAATAAAAGAGCAAACAGAAAATTAAGAAAACAACCCCAAAAAATAAAGAAGAAAAATAAATTAAGAAAGAAAAAATAAATAAGAAAAAAGAAAACCCCAAAATGCAAAGCCCAACGCCCCCCACCCGTACCACGTGCGCCCCTTAAAGTTTAGGGCCGCCCTTTTCAAAGGGCGGTGGGTCCAGGGCAAAGCCCTGGCAGGGCGTGGGGCAGCGCCCCACAGAGAGCCCCCCCGGCAGGGGCCCCTTAAAGTTTAGGGCCGCCCTTTTCAAAGGGCGGTGGGTCCAGGGCAAAGCCCTGGCGGGGCGTGGGGCAGCGCCCCACAGAGAGCCCCCGGCAGGGGCCCCTTAAAGTTTAGGGCCGCCCTTTTCAAAGGGCGGTGGGTCCAGGGCAAAGCCCTGGCGGGGCGTGGGGCAGCGCCCCACAAAGAATCCCCCAGCAGGGCAACCAAGCTAAAACAAAGACTCCAAGCTTTCCACGGCAGTGTCGGAGCTGGTGATTATAACATGGTTCAAGAAGATCAGATCCCCGGCGCCTTTTTCCCGCACCAAGTCAGGCACATTGCCGTCATAGCTGGCGTAGTCCACCACATACACAAACTGGTAATGCTGGGTGAGGAAGGGGGTAAAGAAATTCCCAAAGGAATCCTGCACCACCACGCAGGCCGAGCCGTCGGTGATGCTGTTGTTGGTAAGCACCTTATAAGGCTGATCCCCCGCCGCAAAGATCAAATACAGCAGCGAGCTGGAATACCCGTCCCCGTCCGAGATCACGGCCCAGCCCTCGTTGGTTTCCCCGTTTGCGTCGGTAAAGCTGAGGCTGGTGTCCCCGGCGGGGATATACGCGTCCACGGTGTCCGAATAAAGCCTGTCCTCGCCCACCAGCCCGGCAAAGCCACCCATAAAGCCCTCGTAAGACTTCTTCTCAAACTGATCCAGCGCCACCGCCTGCACGCCCTTGGCCTTACAAAACTCCTCATAGGCGTAGTAAGCCCCCAGTTGGGTCCAGGTGCGGTCGGTGCCAAAGTAGATATTCTCATCCCAGTGCCGCCGCAGGGCATCAAACACCGGCACGGTTTTCACATCCTGGTTGATGGCATTGATCGAGGGCAGCAAATACCGGTCAATGGCTTTTTTCTGATCCGCGCTGTCCACCTGATGCTCCGTCAAATAGCTTTCCGGCAGTTGCACATCCATGCTGGTAGGGGCAATCAGGCTGTACACCGTAGCCGAACCGGCCAAAGCCTGTCCTGCCCCGGCCACGGTGTTGATGTACCGGTTGCTCACCTCCGTGGAGAAGGTATAGTAGGCGTACCCCGTCCCCCCGGCCACCATTAGCGAGCCCATGTCCTCCGGGGCGCCCTCCGGCGCGTCCGGTTCCGGCAGCGCCACCGGTTCCGGGGTAGGGGTGGGGGCAGGCGCGGGCTCGCCCGCCTCCGGGGCCGGGTCCGTCGAGGCCGCCCCCACCGAGCTGGCCGGGCCCTCTTCAGGCTTGCCGCCGCCCCCCGCCAGCTTGACAATCAGGAACACCAGCCCCCCTGCCAGCACCAGCCCCAGCACCACCCATAGGATCAGCGGCGGCTTGTTGTGCCGGCTGGGCCGCCGCACCGGGCCGCCCTTACTCCTGTAAATGTATTCCTTTTCTATCTGAAACACCTCCCAAGGGACTAAGGCCGTGGGGACGCTGTCCCCACACCCCTGCCACCTTTTGAAAAAGGTGGACGAAAACTTCCTGTGCGCGGTTCAGCGGCTGCTATTGGCCAGCCTTCCGCCCGCGCCGTTAGATTCTTCAGCCTGTAGGGTTTTTCGTTTCTTTATTTTCTTTCATTCATTTAAGTTGTTCTACGTTTTTTTGTGTATACTGTTTTGGGCGATTTT
Source organism: Acutalibacter caecimuris (assembly GCF_034335085.1). Classification (NCBI taxonomy): domain Bacteria; kingdom Bacillati; phylum Bacillota; class Clostridia; order Eubacteriales; family Acutalibacteraceae; genus Acutalibacter; species Acutalibacter caecimuris. The sequence goes on from NZ_JAWXXJ010000042.1 coordinate 4,012, forward strand.
TTTTACTAATTCCTCTATATAGTACCGCGATGTTTTTCTTCTTTTGATTTTGCCACGGGCCCATCGGAGCCGGGCGCCATCTTTTTATTGGGGCTGATCCCCCTGCTCGCTCACAGGCTGGGCGGGCTGCACCGGCTGCGTAGGCTGAACGGGTTGCGCGGGTTGCGCAGGTTGCACAGGTTGCGGGGCCTGCATGGGCTGCTGGGCCATCTGCTCTGCCGGGGGCGCGTAAGGCTGGGTATACTGGGGCGGGTAGGGCTGTTGGGGCTGCTGAGGTTGTGGAGGCTGGGGGTTGACCGGCTGGGCATAGGCCCCCGGCTGCTGGGGATAGCCATAGGGCTGGGCCGGGTTAAAGGGGGCCGCCGGAGCCACCGGCTTGGGCCGCACCTGCCCGAATACCCGATACGCCAGCGAGGACATCAGCGGGAAATTCGCCTCCCCGTCCTTGGAAACCCGCAGAATGGCCAGCACGCTGAACACAATGCACGCCAGGTACACCACCACAAACAGCACCGAGCTCACCACGCCCAACAAAGTGGAAAGCACCGGGATGTGCACCAGAGAGAACACCCACCGCACCACATGGTCAAAGAAGAACACCAGCGCCGAAGCCATCCAGGCCTGCAAGCTTTGCCGCCCGGCCCACTCGTCCCGCTCCACAAAAATGGCCACCGCCGCCAGCGCCGCGGCAATCATAGGCGCGTTCAAAATCACCGCCGCAAAGGCCGCAATGGGGTAGAAACACAGGACAATGCCGTACTTTCCTTTTTTCATGAGAAATAGCCTCCTATCAAAATTAGTTTACGTAAAACTACTTGATTCTAAGTGTATAGTATTCCGCCCCCCAAGTCAAGGGGATTTCCGCCCGCTAAAGGGGAAAACCCTTACCGTAATCTTACAAAACTCTTTCACCCCCACAAAAACACAATATACAGGCAGATTGTCAAGGTATACCCAATATTTGGTTGATGGGGAAGAAACCCGAAATTTTTTGAAAAAAGGCTTGCATTTTCCGTGCGGCCGTGGTATTATATACAAGCAGTCAGGAAAACGACAGCAAAAAAGAGTTGGTGTTGATTACGGCGAGGGTCCACCCGTTCCCATCCCGAACACGGAAGTTAAGCTCGTTCGTGCCGAAGATACTTGGCTGGCAACGGCCCGGAAAAATAGGTGTTCGCCAACACAAAAGACGATCCTTTACAGGATCGTCTTTTTGCTTTTCCCGCACACTTTCTACAACCCACCCAAAAACAAAATAAGAATAAAGAATGAAAGATAAAGGATATAAGGATTAAGGATAAAGATAAAGAAAGAAATCAGAAAAAAGAAAACCCACCTTTCGTGCCCCCAGCCCATCGCCATATCCCTCTTTCCGCGTAAAGGGGAATCCAAAGGGGCAGTGCCCCTTTGGCAGGGTGCAGGGGCGGCGCCCCTGTCCGCCGGAGGCACCCCCACCCCCGTAAAAGGGTTCCCAAAGGGGCAGTGCCCCTTTGGCGGGGTGCAGGGGCGGCGCCCCTGTCCGCCGGAGGCAGCCCCCTAAAAGGAACAGCCCAAGACCGGCCGCATACCGGGGGAAGAACCCCCTAAGACCGGGCAGGTATCCGGGAGATACCTGGGGGAGAACCGGGGATAAACGGCGCCCAAAACGCGAAAAATGCAAGGGAGCATAGCGGCGTATAGGGGAGAAAGGGAGAGGAAAAATGAGCAATGTCAAAAGCAAATTTAAAAAACAGGAAAAACGGTTGACAGGGGGACAAACATATGGTATCATCAACAGGTGAAAACAAGAACGGCTGAAAGTTTGGAGGTTTAAGCTATGTCAACTACAATGCCTAAAGCCGGCGAAGTGGCGCGCAAATGGTACGTCATCGACGCTGCCGGCAAGCCCCTGGGCCGGGTAGCCGCCCAGGCGGCGGTGCTGCTGCGGGGCAAGCACAAAGTCACCTTTGCCCCCCATGTAGACTGCGGCGACCACGTGATCATCGTGAACTGTAAAGACGCCGTGCTCACCGGCGGCAAGGCTGAAAAGAAGTACTATTACCGCCATACCGGGTATATCGGCCACCTGAAGGCCACCCGGTACGACGCGCTGATGCGCACCAAGCCTGAGTTGGCCATGCAACTGGCCGTCAAGGGTATGATCCCCTCGAACTCCCTGGGGCGCAGCGCTATGTCCCGCCTGCGGCTGTATGCCGGCGGCGAGCACAAGCACGCTGCACAAAAGCCCGAAGCATGGAATATGTAAGGAGGATTGTAAACTATGTATGAAACTGCACCCTATTTCTACGGCACAGGCAGAAGGAAAAGTTCTGTAGCCCGCGTGCGTTTGTACCAGGGAACCGGCAAAGTGACCATTAACGGCCGGGATATCGACGATTATTTTGGCCTGGATACCCTAAAGTACATTGTGCGCCAGCCCTTGACCCTGACAGAGAACGACCAGAAATTCGACATTGTGTGCCGGGTTTCCGGCGGCGGGGTAACCGGCCAGGCCGGTGCCATCCGCCACGGCGTAGCCCGCGCGCTGCTCCAGTTTGACAGCGAAAACCTGCGCCCCACCTTGAAAAAGGCCGGGTTCCTGACCCGCGACCCCAGAATGAAGGAGCGCAAGAAGTACGGCCTCAAAGCCGCCCGCCGCGCGCCCCAGTTCAGCAAGCGCTAAAGGGAACTTTTACCGCTTGCGGGCCATGTTGCCCGCATATACGCAAAGACAGCAGGGCCTGCCGGCAACCGGCAGGCTTTGTTTTTTGTAAAAGATCACCCAGGCCACCTCCATAAAGGAGTACCCGCAAGCCCATCCGGGTAGGCCGCCCTCCTAAAAGTTGGGCGGATATGCATAAAACTGTATATGTATGTAGGAACAGAAAGAACCTCCGGGGAGCATTTCTATACTTTTGTACAGGGATATCCAGCAAAACAGGGAGATACTCCCATAAACGGCCGGAAAGCCGCCGGATAGGAACAGTATTCAAGCGTATTTATATGCATACTTAGCCGCAATGCACAAAAAATGCACAAACCCAAGGCAGGGCGCGGCTTGACTTCCCGCCAAAATAAAACTATACTAGTCCCATACCAAGGCTGCCTGTACAGCAGCCTTAACGCAAAAGAACACCTGATGCTGTGTGTATCATGAACAGTAATCGCTATAGAGGGGGACAGCGTATGTATCATAGACGGATGGGCCGGGGGTGCCGCTTGCGGCTGGGGATCTTTTCAGCCATTGGTATCCTGGCCGCGGTGCTGTGCGCGGCGGCGGTATTCCAGGGCTTTACAAAGGGTACGCCCGTAACCGTAGAGGACTGGGACAAGGCATACACCTTTACCATGGGCGGCCATATAGGGCGCAAGGATGACCGGGCCCTAGCCAAAGCCCTAGCCAAAGCCCAGGAGCAAGGTATGCCTCCCCTGGGCAGTATGGACGAGGCCGTGTTCCAGGAGGATAGCCCAAACGTCACCGTGCGCCGGGGGGTAGAGCTGTTCGTACAGGACCGGGACCAACAGGAAAGCTATGTGGCCTATAAAGGGGATACGATAGAGCAGGCCCTATTGGCCAACGAGATCCAGCTAAAAGAAACCGACCAGGTCGCCCCCAGCCGGGGGATGGTGGTTTCCGCCCCCCTGACAGTGGAGATCAAGCGGCTGTGCCGGGTGAATATTACGGTAGATGGGGAAACCCTACAGGTGAAAATGACCGAGGGAACGGTGGCCGAGGCGCTGTCCCAGGCCGGGGTAACGCTGGGGGAGGACGATACCTGTAGCCATGAACTGGATGAACCCATCAAGGACGATATGCACCTGGAGATCGGCCGGGTAATGAACATAAGCCTTACTGCCGGCGGCCGTACACGGGCCTATAAGGTGTCCGCGCTGACGGTGGCCGAGGCCCTGGAGAAATGCGGTTTTGCCCTGGGCAAGGAGGACCGCCTGAACGTGCCCGCCGAGGCCCCCATCACAGCGGGGATGCGCATTGTGCTGAAACGGGTGGAAACAAGGGAGGAAACGGAAACCGAGGAGATCCCTTACGAAACCAAATACATCACTACCCGCGACCTGCCGGAGGGGGAAACCAACCTGCTTACCCCCGGCATGAAGGGGAAACGGGAGAAAAAATTCTCCGCCGTGTATGTGGACGGCAAGCTGGAGAGCCGGGAAATGATCGAGGAAAAGGTAGTGGCAGAGCCGGTCAAGGAGATCATCATGCGGGGCTCCGGCTACCACACCGTTGCCCCCAAGCTGGAGTTTGAAGACGGCGGCGGCAATAAAAGCACGCCCGCCCCCAGCAGCCCGGCGTCCGGCATATCCGTGAACACCGCGGCGGGCACGCTGGTGGACGACCAGGGCAAAACCGTGTCGTACTCCAAGGCCATTACCGGAGAATGCACCGCCTACTGCATTCCGGGCGGCACCACCTCGGTGGGGCTGGTGGCCAAGCGTGGGGTCATCGCCGTAGACCCGGACATCATCCCCTATGGCACCAAAATGTTTGTGGCCTCCCCGGACGGCTCTATCGTCTATGGCTACGGTGTGGCCGGCGATACCGGCGGCGCCTGCCTGGACGGGGATATTATCGCCGACCTGTGCTATGACACGCTGGAAGAGTGCAGTATCATCGGCCGCCGGGACATGGTGCTCTATATCCTGGACTAGATATCCTGCCCAGCCTGCCTGACCGCAGGCTGGACTTTTTTGTTTTTGGGGGGTAGATCCTGCCGCCGGGAACCCGTGGCCTCTGGGGCCAACCAAATAGAAAGGCAGATATGCACGAAAAAGCCGGGGGAAAGGGGGGCCGGGACGTTGGTTAAGCCCAATTTGCCCCCAGCGGCTTGTAATTATTGGCGGGAGCGGCTATAATAAAGGCGGTAAAAGCCAAGTCAGGGGAGGAGGAAGAGGGAAATGCAGTATTTTTACGCGATCCTTTGGTTTGTAATAGCTTTGGTGCTGCTGTTTTCCATGTCCAAGGAGAACAAGGTCTTTATTCTGGCAGGGGTGTTTTTCCTGGTGCTGGGGGCCTGGTGGCTGGCCGACGGGCTGATGCCGGCGCTCCATGTGTTCGAAGGCGGCTGGGGTATTGGCCTAAAGTGCGTAACCGGCGCGGCGCTGGCGATCCTGGTGGCGGCCTTTGCAAAGGAATACCGGAAAAAAGGCGGCACATCGGAGGATCAGGAAGAAAAATAGCAGCCTTGGCTGAAAGTCTTGTGTATAAGGGGGCCTCAACAGATGGAGGCAATCGTAGCGGTAGTGGGCAAGGTAGCGGTAATCCTGGTGCTGATCCTGGTGGGTTACTGGATCACCAAAAAAGGGATGCTGACCCAGCGGGGGGCGTCAGAGGTGACCGCCCTGCTCATCAAGGTGGTAACGCCCTGCGTCATCGTCAACTCCTTTTTGGGCTCCACCCAGCCACTGGGGGCCTATGAACTGCTGATGGCCATGGTCCTGCCCACCCTATGGATGGGCCTGGCCCTGGGCATGGGGCAGATATGCTTTGGCAAAGAGCCGGAGGAGCGGCGTAAGGTGCTGCGGTTCGCGGTAACATTCAGCAATACGGGCTTTATGGGCATCCCGCTGGTGCAGGGCATTGTGGGGGACACAGGGGTCATCTACGCCTCTTTCGGGGTAGTGGTGTTTAACATCCTCTGCTGGACCTACGGGTACAGCATGATGAGCGGCGGGGCCAGGCTGAACTTAAAGACCGTGCTGCTGAATCCCGGCATGGTGGGCCTTGCCATCGGCCTGCCCATATACTTCCTGAAGGTACAACTGCCGGCAATGGTAGTAGAGCCGGTAGGCTTGCTTTCAGACCTGAACACCCCGCTGGCCATGCTGGTCATAGGCAGCTACATTGCCAAGGCGGACATCCATTCCTTTATGTCGGACATGAGCGTATACAAGGTTTCCTTCCTGCGGCTGATAGCGGCACCGGGCATTTACCTGCTTTTGCTGCTGCTGGTCCGCCCCAGCGAGGCGCTGTTTGTAACCAGCATGATCCAGGCGGCCACGCCGGTGGCAGCCAACACCGTGCTGTTCGCCGTACAGTATAAGCGGGACTCGGAACTGGCGTCCCGGCTGGTGGCCGTGTCCACGGTGTTGTCCATCCTGACCATCCCGGTGCTGACCATACTGGCGCAGGCGCTCTGCTAAAGCCAAGGGGGGACATACCGAAAGCCCCCGGCCGTTCCGGGTTCAAACCGCATATGTGGACAAGCTGCACACGCAAACCCCTATATATAATAGAAAGCAAAACAGGATAGGAGGCAGGTATGGTATACATCGCGCCGTCGCTGCTGGCGGCTGACTTCTCGGCATTGGACCGGGAGGTGGCAAAGATTGAGCAGGCAGATATGCTGCACGTAGACATTATGGACGGGCACTTTGTGCCGAACATCAGCATAGGCCCGGCGGTGGTGGCAGCCCTGCGGGACAAAACCCGCCTGCCCTTTGACGTGCACCTGATGCTGGAACGCCCCATGGCCTACCTGCCGGTGTTCCGCAAGGCAGGGGCGGATATCATCACCGTCCATGTGGAGTGCCAGGAGCCGGTGGGGGAACTGATCGCCGCCATTAAGGCCACCGGCGCCCAGGCCGGGGTGGCCATCAGCCCGGACACACCCATTTCGAAGATCGGCCCCTGGGCCGCGGAGCTGCGCCAGGTCACGGTGATGACCGTATATCCGGGATTTGGGGGGCAGAAGATGCTGCTGGAGCCCCTAAAGAAGGTACTGCAACTGAAATGCCTGTACCCCCACCTGCTGGTTGAGGTAGACGGCGGCGTCAACCTGCAAACCGCGCCCCTATGTAAAGCGGCGGGGGCGGACATTTTGGTGGCGGGCACGTCGGTGTTCCAGGCGGAGGACCCCTACCTGGAGATGCGCTGCCTATCCATTTAAGGCCACTCACCAATCGCCCTGCTGCTACATAGTATGGGGTAAACGGAAGGGGGGCTGCCGATGAGGATAAAAACGCCGCCCCAGCCTCTGGTGTTCCGGCTGGAAGGGGCTACGGCCCTGTGCGGGGCGGTGGCGGCCATATACCGGGCCTGGCCAAAGGCGGCCTCCAGCCTATGCCTGTGGCGGGGGGCTTACTATTTGCAGGTAAGCGCTGGGCTGGCCCAGCGGCAGCGGCTGGCCCGCACCGCGGGGCGGTACGGCCGTTGCCTGGGCCCGTGCCCCACTTTTTACGCCTTTTGCCGGGAACACGGGGAGGAGATCAGCGCCGAGCCGGTGGCAAAGCTGGGCAAAGCCCTGGCAAAAGGGACAAATGGGCCGGAAAATGGAAAAAATTGTAAACAATAGCGCTTTAACGATTGCGTTGAGGCGCTTTTTATGTTATAATTACCCTACGCAGCGAAAAACGCGGCCTTTTTGTACCGTAAGGGGGACCGAACGGAGGAATTTCTTTACAGGAAAGGGGGAAAAACAACGGCGGGCCGGGCCAAAAACAGCCATTTTACTGGGTGGAACTGCCAAAAACGGCGGGGCACACCAAGGTGAATTATGGGCAAACATACAGAAAAAGGGGCGAAAAGCACAAAGAAACCCCTGAAAAACCGCATAACAGCGCCAAATTCTTTAGTTTGCCCGTCGGCAAAAAAATTATGTAAAGACGCAAAAAAGTTCAAAAAAAGGCTTGCATTTTTCGCGCTCAAAGGTTATTATATAGTTAACTTCCACTCAGCGGCGAAAGGGCCGGCTGAGAATCTAAAATTTAAGAGGGTTGAAATCATGAACAAAAGCAAGTTTCTGAAGAAATCACTTGCGGCGTTTCTGGCCATTCTCATGGTCGCCGCAATGATTCCGATGAGCGCGTTTGCTGCTGATGACCCGGACATCTTGTATGTCGGCGGGAAAGAGGCTGTGTGTGACGGCGAAAGCTATGCCGTTACCCTGACCTCCACCAGCGGCAAGATCGGGGATGCCGTGAAGAAGGTAGAGCTTAAGCTCTCCAGCATGAACGGCACCAAGATCGCGGTCTACGGGGCTAACGGGATGATCGGTGGCAGCCTGCAGGGCGTGCCCGGCACGGCCAACACCGTTAAGAACGTGAACCTTGTGACCGACGCGAAAACCAAGCCCGAAACCGGCAGCTTTGGCACCTATACGCTGGAACTGCAGGTGACGGAGAAGGACGCTGAGGCCAAGACCTATCCCCTGAGCATTACCTTTGAGGAGCGCTCTACCAATGGGGACACCACCCTGGCCAAGGTGACCAGTAATTCGGCCACCGGCATTGTGGACTATAAGATCGACAACGAGGCCCACAAAGTTACCATTGTTAAGCCCATTGGCAAGGGTAACACCTCGACCGACCTTGGTACCCTGACCTTTGAGGCCACCGATAAGGACAACGGCGCTAAGGCTGTGGCTACTGTAGATACCAATGTCGTGACTGGCGTTACCGTTACCGCTGAAAACGGCTCTACCCAGAAGTACACCGTAGAGTACGCCGTGGAAACCATCTTCGAAAGCTTTGGCATTCCTGGCGCCACGAAGGTGGAGGCCACAGAGGCTGCTGACGGTACGGTTACTGTAACCGTTACCGTGCCCTTTGGCACCGATGTGAGCGAAGCCATTGCCACCTACACCGTGGCCCCCCAGGTTTCTGAGATTGCTATCAAGGGCCAGGCCACTCAGGTCGCTTATAAGAAAAATTTGGTTACCGGCGAAGTTTCTATGAACAGCAGCGGCGTGGCAGCTTATGATCTCAGCGGCGCGAATGGCGTTGTGTTTACGGTGAAAACCGAAAAGAACGACAGTGGCGCAGATTTGACGCTGAAAGTTAAGCAGGACGCTAACCCGGATGCTGTCTTAACTGGCGTTAAATTTGGCGACCAGGTGATGGCTGCTGTCAGCAGCAGCACTGTTGAGGTTATGATTGCCGCAGCTACCGTACCTGCGACTGCTGACCAGGATATTATCCTTGAAGTTTCCAAGAATGCTCATGTAACTCTGGAAAATGCGCCTGCCGGCTATGCCAATCAGATTTCTGATGGTTCTGATGCCGATACGAACGCTGTGGCAGGTCAGGTTACTTTTGAAGACCTTAACCTGAGCCTCTACACCTCTTCCAACCCCCTCAAGGTGATCGTTCAGAACGAGGGCAAGACCAGTTATAACCGCTATAATATGTTCTTTACTGCCAGTGGCGACGCTACCAAGCCGGTTGTTGACAGCATTAAGCTGATCGACGGTGACGGTAACGAGTACGTTGCTGACAGCAAGAACGAAATTGAAGTGCCCTTTGGTTCCACCACAGGTTCTATGGCCAACTGGACTGTGGTTGTGAATGCCAAGAATGGTGCGACTGTTGAGTCCATTGTTGATGCAGTAGATGGCACAACCGATGCTACCCCTCCCGGTACAGTTACGGATACAGCTGTTGCACATGATGCTGGCACCAAAGTTAATAATGGCATTACCAAATTTAGCGAGTTGAAGTTTGTCAATGTCCATGCATATACTTTGAAAACGCCTGCCGATTCGAGTGCTGGCACGAAAGCCGTTTATACCAAGAAAGGCGACAACTATCTTGGCGGCTTTACTTTCCATGCTTTCTATGCAGCAAATGGCGATGGTGAAGGCGCAGCCCAAAAGTGCACCATTAGAGAAGTTGCCATTAAGACCGCCCCTGCTAAGGACGGCCACACCCTGACCGCCCTGAAAGTTACCACCAAGAACGACATTGCGGAGGTCAACGAGAGCAACACCTTTGACGCGGTGATCGATCAGGATGCCGGGACCATCCGTGTTGATGTACCTTATGGTTACACACCGGGTGCCCTGTATGTGCTGAGCATGACCAAGAGCGAGGGCTCCAAAGTATATGACGAGGGTGGCTCCAACGAGGTTACTGCATTGGTTGCCACTACTTTGGGCGCCCAGAATGGTATTAACCCTGTTGCTACCATGACCCCTGCCTCCGTCTACACCTATGAGGCTGCCGGCGCGGCTGACTTTGACCCCAAGAATCCGAACACTGGCAGCATCAAGGCCACTGTTAAGGCTGAGGATGCTACCCATAAGACTGACTACTACATTTACGCCGTGCGCGCCCAGGCCAGTGCCGCTTGCGACCTGAACGGCATTAGCAGCACCACCAAGGGCGTTTCCGCCCGCCTGGATGAGAGCATTGCCAACAGCAACCGCTATATCATCACCGTACCTTACAGCTTTAACACCAAGACCCAGGAGAAGACCACGCCTACCTTCAACCTGACCTTCGATATCAGCGAAGGCGCTGTCTTGAAGGGCGACAATAACGCCAAGGCCTGGACCGGCGCTGCCGCTGAGAAGAACGTGTTTGCCGTTATTGGCGGCAAGCTGTATTCCGGCACCGGCACCGCTGACAAGCTGAGCGCTGTTGCCAACGCCAACATGACCGTGACCGCTGAGAACGAGGAATCCACCAAGAACTACACCTATAAGATCAAGATCGCTGACGTGGACACCGACGCGACCGTGACCGGCATTACTGCCGCCGGCACTGCCGCTGAGCTGGGCACCGAAGAAGGCAAAGAGAACCAGTGGAACCTGACCCTGCCCTATGGCACGGCCCTGGAGCAGAAACTGGAGATCGAGGCCTCTAACCTGGCTACCCTGTACGTGGACGGCGCCAAGTTTGACGCTGCGAAGGCCTATGACCTGAGCAAGGAAGTGGCCATCCGCGCGGTTGCCGAGGACGGCGTGACCGAGATGAACTACACCCTGGTGACAACCGTTGCCGGGCCCAGCACCGAGGCTGCCATCACTGCCCTGAAGGTTGGCCAGGTTGAGGCTACCATCAACGGCACCGACATCACCGCCAACATCGGCGTGGACGGCGACCTGACCAAGCAGGTTCTGACCATTGAGACCAGCGCGGGCGCTACCGTCACCGTGAACGGCGAGGCTTACGAAGGCGCGGAGATCAGCGTGGAGGAGCCTGTTGCCATCGAGGTTACCGCCGAGGACGGCGAAACCAAGAATACCTACACCCTGACCGTTACCGCCACCGCCCCCAGCACCGAAGCCGAGATCACCGGCCTGACCGTAAACGGCAAGGCTGTTGAGGCTGGCGAGGACGGCACCTACGCCGCTGAGGTGGAGGAGCTGGACGTGGAGGCCATCGAGGTAGCGGTTGAGGTAAGCGAGGGCGCTACCTACGAGATCACCAACGAAGTTGCGGAGGATAAGA
>NZ_JAWXXJ010000043.1:0-14482 GCF_034335085.1 Acutalibacter caecimuris
AGAACCCCCAAAACTCCCCCCTCCCCGCAGACTCCCCCTCCCTCTCCTTAATCCCACGCCTCCTACTCCCCCTCTTCTTTTTCTGCCGGTCAACTGCTTTCCCACACTACCACGCCACCTTACCCTCCCCCGTCGATTCCTTCCCTCGTTCCGTACTTTCTCAAACTACCACATCATCACGCCGATTTTCCGGCCGATGCCCCACCTCTTTATCTCACCACCCACCACTTTCCCACGCTACCACATTACCTCTTCTTTTTCCCTGCTGATACCTCCCCACCCAACGCTTTCTTACACTACCGTGTCACCGTGCTCCTCATCCTCCCGATGTCCCACTCCACCACCTCACCGTCTATAACTTTCCCACACTACTACATCACCACACCAATCCACCGCCCAATGTCCTCCCACCTCACTTCCAACTACTTTCTCAAGCTATCACACTGCTACACTATCTCGCTACTCCATCCGCCTCCACCCCAACGCCTCCCAAACGCCCCCCCAAACGCCAAAAGCAGCCGCCTTCAAACCTTCCGGTTCCAAAGCGGCTGCCCAAAATCATAAAACAATGCAAATTATTATATAACACAGCAAAACATCACACAATAAAACTTTTATAATCCCTCTAATACCTGCCAATTACCTGCCCAATACCTGCTTACTATCTGCCCAATACCCCGGCAGTATCCCCCCATAAACAGGTGGTAAAACCGGCGGTTCAGCCCTTTTTCCAAACAGGTGTTGGGTATTCGCCCTGCTGGGTCAAAGCGGCCAACGCGTCGGCCACTCCCTGCCGGTCCACCCGGTAGGTCACGCCGTACCACTTATCCCCGGTTTCCAGCACCCGCACGGTCGCCCGTTTCTGCTCCAGCATAGAATTAACCGCAAAAGGCAGGTAAAACTCCCCTTTTAAGGGGTTTTTCTCCAGATCTTCCGCCATAAACCGGGCAAATTCCTCTTCCAGCGGCCCCGTAAACCCTGGCGTAAAGCCCCAAAACTGCATCGAAACCGGCGTATCCGGGGCCAGCAGGGTCCAATTCTCCCCTTCATCCTCAGTATAGCCAATTTTCTTTCCGTCCAGTTTAGAGATTTTGGTACGTTCCACCACTTTTGTCAGCATTCCGCCGCTGGTTTCGCACACCCCGCGGGAAACCGTCCCGTTTTCCGTAACGGTATTCCCCACCTGGTACCCCACCATGCACAGGTCCATCCCGTCCCCATGCTCCTTCAAAAACCGGAAAACCTGCTCATAGGCCCGCCGGCCGTAAAAATCGTCCGCATTAATCACCGCATAGGGGGCGTCCCCGGCCAGCCTGGCCCCGGCAAGTGCGGCGTGGCCGGTCCCCCAGGGCTTTTCCCGTCCCGCGGGGATCTCCGACCCCGCCGGCACGTCCTCCATCTCCTGAAAAGCGTACACAATCTCCATAAAACCCGCAACCGGCGCCGAAATCTCCCGCTGAAACTCCTCCAGCATCTCCCGTTTGATCACGCAAATCACCTTGCGGAACCCGGCCCGCCAGGCGTCATACATGGAAAAGTCGATGATACGTTCCCCGCAGGGGCCCACCGGGTCGATCTGTTTCAGGCCGTTGCCGCCGTACCGGCTGCCCAATCCTGCCGCCATAATTACCAATACAGGTTCGCTCATAGTCCACACTCCTAGTCATTTTGCCGATTTTCCCGTCATTCGTACAAAAACCCGTGCAAATGCGCCCGTGCCAGATCCTCATCAAAGCAGTATATCCAGTTACCGCCCTCGTCCTTGCTCCCGTAGGCGTTCTCGTTCTCCCCAGGCAGGGTGATGCTCTGGGTTTCAAAGCCCCCCAAGGCAAAGGGGACCAACGCCGCCATATCCATGGCGTTCAGCGAGGTTTCGCAGTGGGGCATCATCCCGTGGGCAATACCCGGCCAGGCCAGTACGCTGCGCTGCTTGGCCCTGGCAACCAGCCCGGTCAGCACCCGGTGCTGGCGGCTGGTGCGGCCCTCGTCGCTGTCAATATACCGTATCCGCGCGTAAGCCACTGCCTGGTGGCCGTTCAACAACACCTTGCCCCCGGCATAGGTTCCGTCCACCATATTATGTGTACCGTCCAGGTCGTCAAAGTAGTCCTCATACTTTATCCCGGACTGTCCCCCATCCCGTTCCACCTCCTTGCTCAGGTTCCACAGGTTGCGGTTCACCTCCAGCATCTCCTCGCCGGTCAATTCCAGTTCCACGCCCCCAAAGGCGTCCACAATTTCCGCCATTTTGTAGAAATTCACCGTCACATAGTCCTCAATATCCAGGTGGAAGTTCTGGTTGAGGGTGCGCACGGCCAGTTCCGGGCCCCCGTAGGCATAGGCATGGGCCAGCTTGTCGTAGCCGTACCCCTCTATGTAGACGTAGGAATCCCGCATCAAAGAGGCCATTTTCATCGTATGGTTGCGGCTGTCCAGTGACAGCACCATCACCGCGTCCGAGCGCCCTTGGTTCTCCCAGTCCCGCGAGTCCAGCCCAAACAGGGCGATGTTCTTCACCCCGTCCACCCGCGCCCCCTGGTAGATACCTAAATCCCCTTGCAGGCTGTGGGTGCGCAGCCCCATGAACATATAGGCGGTTACCCCCACACCAGCCACAACCAGTAGTATCAGCACCAGCAAAATTTTCTTCCCGGCCCCCATCCGCCGCCGGGCACGCCGGGGCTGCGGAGGCCGGGCCGGCCGCCGGGCCATCCGCGCCTTGTCGTTGCTGCGCCGCTTTTCCGATGAGTAACTGGATATATCCTCAAACTCCCGCAACGGCGGCATATCATAATAATAGTTGTCTTTCAGCGGCTCCCGCCGGGGCCGCTCTCTCTCTTTTTGTGCCATTTTCTTTCCTTTTCGGGTCGCCTCCGCCTTTTCTCATTCCGCCGGGTTCCCCTAGCCCTTCCCTTTGTGATGCTGACTCTTTCCCTTTTCAGGTCGCCTCCGGCGGCTTAAGAAACTTTCTGTAGAAAGTTTCTTAAGAATCTTCCAAGACTTTTATGCGTCCCTCCGCCTTTTCCCATTCCACCGGGTTCCCCTTAACCCATCCCTTTGTGATACTACATCTTTTCTTAAAATAACCCAAACAGAACGTTTGCAATCACAAAGCCTCTCATTTTATACAATTCCGCCAAAATTATCGCAAGCAAAAACAATAATTGTAAAACTCAGTGCAATCGCCAGCCCAAATCGCGGGCAATACGCCCCAAAACCACCAACCGTGTGCCTTTGCGCGGCACAAAAGCTTCGTCCACCTTTTCAAAGGTGGCGGGGTTTGGGGCAGCGCCCCAAGGTCCTGGCCTTACCCCTAAACAGCAGCCTTAGCCGGGTTGGGGCAGGTGATAATCCAGGTAAAGCCAAAGCGGTCCCGCACCAAAGCGCCGCAGCCGCCGTCATCGGGGGCCGGGTGGGGGTGCAAGGGAGAGAGAACCTCCCCGCCCTTTGCCAGCAAATCCAGGGCCTGCCGTGCCTCCTCCTGGTTGTCCAGGTGCACCATCAGCCGGATATCCGTGTTGACTGCTTGGGTATCAAAGGTATCGCCTGCAGCCAGGCGGGTGCTGCCCAGGGTAAATTCCACGTGCATCACCTTGCCCACCTGCTCCGGCGGGGCGCCGGCCCCCTCGCAGCAGCCCTCTCAAAACGCCAGATATGTGGTTATAACCTGTACCGGTTTCCTTCCATACTCCTTCCATTCCCCCTATTCTGTTTGCCCTTCCCCTTCCTGGCCGCTGTACTCATCCCAGTAGGGCGAACCCTCCTCAAAGATAAAGGCGCTAATGCGCTTAGAGGCCTGTTCCAGGTCATACACTAGGTCATAGTTAATATCCTGTAGGTCTGTTTCAAAGTTTATATCCGGCACAGATATTTTCTGTACGGTCATATCCGTGGCCAGAATCGGCACCATTTTCAGGATATCGTCCAACTCCAAGTTGGTTTCGCAGTAGGGCATCAGCTTTTTGATCAGGGCGGGGTAGTCTGTCACGCTCAGCAGCTTGACCCGCTGGATCAGGCCTGTCAGCACCTTCTGCTGGCGCTCTACCCGGCCAAAGTCGTCGCCAATATTGCGGATACGCCCATAGGACACCGCCTGGTTGCCGTTAAGCAAGTAGGTGTCCACCTCAGCGGTGGCGTGCATATAGTCGCTATCCAATATATTGGGGTATTTCAGCTCGTCATAGGTGCCATTGCCCATGTCGATCTGTTTCTGCCGTTCCACCTCCCTGGAGAGGTTATAGAAGTTGGTGTTGATCTCCTCGATCTCATCGGCCGTCACCTCCATCTCCACCCCGCCAAAGGCGTCCACAATGGCGGCCATGTTCACAAAGTTGATGGTCACATAGTCCTCAATGCGCAGGCCGAAGTTCTGGTTGATGGTACGGATGGCCAATTCCGGCCCGCCGGTCACATAGGCGGCGTTGATTTTGGTGTTCCAGTCCACGTGACCCTCGGAAAAGCTGTCCCCCTCAATGCGCACCAGGCTGTCCCGAAGGATGGAGGTCATCTTGATGGCCCCGTGGCGGTTGTCCACCGTCAAAATCATGTTTACGTCAGACTGGCCCTCAAACACGCTGGAACGGGCGTCCAGGCCAAACAGGGCAATGTTCGTCACGCTGTCGTCTACCACCGCGTTCTCGTGAAAGCCCAGGCGTGCGGGGTCTTTGGTGATGCTGGTGGTGGTCAGTTCCGCAATCAGGTCGGTGGATATGTAGATCAACCCCGCCCCAAACAAGATCATAACCACGCACAAAAAGGCTGCAATCACCTGCAACACAGCCCGGCCCCGGTGGCCCTTGCGGCGTTTCTTTTTCTCTACCGGGGAATAGCTGGAAAAGTCCTCAAACCCCTCTTGTTCTGTTTTTCTGGTTCTGCCAGGCATATTGGCTCCTCCTGAGTTCTGCTATCTCTTCTGTATCGGAAGGCAGGCGCTATTTGCGGAACACAAACAGCTTGCTGAAAACGTAGTTCGCTACAATCACCGCCACGCTGGACACCACCTTCACCGCCTTGTCGTTGATGCACAGCAGGTCTACGCCCACGTACATAAACAGCATATCCATCACCAGCGACACCCCCCTGGCGGCAAAGAACTTGGCCATTTCCCCGGCAATACCCTTCAGGCCGGTGACCTTGCTCTCAAACACCCAGCGGCGGTTGGTCACATAGGCGAACAGGATGGCCAGTACCTGTGCCAGGAAAGTGGCCCCCATGTAGTGTAGCCGCAGCACGTCGGCCAGCAGCCAGTAGCAGACCCAGTTCACCAGGGTGGTCAGCACCCCGAAAAACACGTACAGGATCAGCTCCCGGTATTTTGTAAGCAGTGCCCGCAAGCGCTCCGCCTCCCATTTCCCCTCTGCCGCCGGGCAAACCGGTGCCAAAGGGATAGTATGCCCTAAAAGTTGGAATTTAGCGGCCCATACAGTATACAGCAAAATCCCCCGAATTGCAAGCCCTGTCAAGCCCCCGTGCCCCTGCCCCGCCGCTTTTCAAAAAGCAGGCAGGGCTTTTCTGTGGGCGGCCAAACGGGGGGCCCATCCTCCCGCCGCCTTTCAGCAGATACGGCAGGCCGGGATCCCCTGTCCACTTGCCGGGGGCCTATATCCTGCCTACCAGCCGGGGGTAGGGCCTTTTCCGCTTAAAGAACTCGTATACCGAGCAGCCCTTATCCACCAGTGTCACCACCGCGCCCTCCCGGTACCGGGGCGGGCGCAGGGTCAGCGGGAACATATGGGTGCGGATGATATCTGCCTCAATGCCTGTCAGTTCCAGTTCCCGTGCCGCGTTGCGCCAGGCAATCTCCGGGTGCCGGGACCAGTGCTTTTTATGGGCCGGGTCCCCGTCCTGGGCGTCATAGAAAAAGTAGTCGTGGAACAGGGCCCCCCGGGCCATCTCCCGCATATGGAAACGCAGTCGCAAAAACGCCGCGATGCGGCAACTGTAATAGGCCACCGCCACGCTGTGCAGCAGCCGGCAGGTGTTCCCGTGCTGGGGGTACCCGGCCATTGTGCCCAGGTTGGATGTTTCCGTCAACTCTTGGTAGCAGCCCCAAAAGCTTTGGGGGTCCCATTGGTATCTCATGCTGCATCATCCCTTTCAAAAATATAGCAAACCGGGGTATACCCCACCCTCAACTGATGATCTGGCAGACCTCTTTGGCAAAGGCCGCCGGATCCTCCAAGGGGGTACCCTCCAGCAGCAGGGCCTGGCCGTACAGCACCCGGGCGTACAGGGCCAACTGCGCCTGATCCCCCTGCAAGGTTTTCAGTTTCTGGAATACGCTGTGATCCGGGTTCAGTTCCAGCACCCGTTTGGCGTGGACTTTCTCCCCGGCGGGCATGGCGTTCAGCACCTTCTCCATCTCGCTGGAAAGGCCCCCCTGGGTGCTGATGCAGGCCGCATGGCTCTTTAGGCCGCCCCGCAGGGCTACCTGCTCTACCTTGCCCTCCAGGGCCTCTTTCATGGCGTCCAGCAGGGCCTTATTCTCGTCCGCCAGCGCCTGGGCCTGCTGTTTCTCCTCCTCGGTTTCCAGGTCCAGCCCCTCGGCGGTGATGTTCTTAAAGCCCTTTTCCCCATACTTATCCAACATCTTTAGGGCGAACTCATCCACATTATCCGTCAGGCACAGCAGTTCATAGCCCTTTTCCACCAGCGCCTCGGCCTGGGGCAGGGCAAGGATGCGCTCGGCGGTTTCGCCGCAGCCATAGTATATGCAGTCCTGGCCCTCTTTCATACGAGCCGTGTACTCAGCCAGTGTAACCGGTTTTTTCTCTGCCGAACTTACGAACAGCAGCAGATCCTGCAGCTCTTCCTTTTTCTGGCCATAGTTTTCATACACGCCGTACTTGACCTGTAGCCCGAAACTTTTCCAGAACGCCTCGTACTTCTCCCGGTCGTTTTGCAGCATGGCTTTCAACTCGGCGGCGATCTTCTTCTCCAGCCGCCCGGCAATCAGTTTTAACTGCCGGTCATGCTGCAACATCTCCCTGGAGATATTCAGCGACAAATCCTGGGAATCCACCAGCCCCTTGACAAAGCTGAAACAATCCGGCAGCAGGTCGGCGCATTTTTCCATAATCAGCACGCCGCTGGCATACAGTTGCAAGCCCTTCTCAAAATCCCTGGTATAGTAGTCAAAGGGGGCGGCTTTGGGGATGAACAGCAAGGCATTGTAGGTAGCCGCGCCCTCGGTGGCGGTGCGGATGACCCGCAGCGGCTCCTGCCAATCCATAAACTTTTCCCTGTAGAACCCGTTCAGTTCCTCGTCCGTCACCTCGCTCTTGGCCTTTTTCCAGATGGGCGTCATAGAGTTCAGGGTTTCGTCCTCAAAATAGGTGTCGTACTCCGGGTCCTTGCCGTCGGTACCGGTGCCCTCCTTCAGGCGGCTTCTCTGCATTTCCATTTTGATGGGGTAACGGATGTAGTCCGAGTAGCGCTTGACCAGGCCGCTCAGGCGGTACTGCTCCAAAAAGTCGCTGTAGTCCTCCCCCTCGCCGTCGGGTTTTATGGTCAGGGTGATGCGGGTGCCCCGCTCGCCCCAGTCGCTCTCGGTGATCTCATAGCCGTCCAGCCCCTGGGATATCCAGGCCCAGGCCTGCTCCTGGCCAAAGGCCTTGCTCTCTACCACCACCTTGCTGCTGACCATAAACGCCGAGTAGAACCCTACGCCGAACTGGCCGATAATGTCCACGTCCTGCGCCTCCCCGGCGCCCTCCTTCAGGTTCTCCTGCTTAAACTGCAACGAGCCGCTTTTGGCGATCACGCCCAGGTTGTTGTCCAGTTCCTCCTTGGTCATGCCAATGCCATTGTCGGTAATGGTCAGGGTGCGCGCCTCCTTGTCGGCGGCTATACGGATGAAAAAGTCCTCCCGGTTCAGGCCTGCCGCCCCCTGGTAGTAAAGCTTGTCTATGGCGTCGCTGGCGTTGGAGATCAGTTCCCGTAAAAAAATCTCCTTGTGGGTGTAAATAGAGTTGATCATCAGATCCATCAACCGTTTGGATTCTGCCTGGAATTGTTTTAGGGCCATCTTGCAAAACATCCTTTCTGTTACGCTTTCGTTCATGGGTCCATTTTGCCCGTACCGTACCGCTTTTTAGGTACACTCTGTTTTTATTATAGCACGTTTTGCGGGAATGTTCAAGATGCCTGTATGCAAGTTCATCCCGCCGCTTTTTGCCCTTCGGCCACTGCCCCTATCATAGATCCCCCCATTGCTGGCGCCCTTTCCAAAATAAAGAAAACCAGACCTACCGCCCGTCCCCCCGTGGGTGATGGCCCCGCAAATCCCCCCGAAAACCCCGGCGGGCCCCACCAAAAAAGTTTTGTCCACTTTTTCAAAAGTGGCGGGGTTTGGGGCAGCGCCCCAAGGTCTTACCCGCCCAAATCGCAGGCAATCGCGGGCAATAAGCCCAAAACCGTCAACCGCGTGCCTTTGCGCGGCACAAAAGTTTCGTCCACCTTTTCAAAGGTGGCGGGGTTTGGGGCGGTGCCCCAAGACCTTGGGGCTGGACGTTTTTCCCAGGATGTGCTATACTCAAGCTAAGAAAAACCTTTGGGAGGTCAGCAGCCATGAAAATGACGTTCCGCTGGTACGGCTCCGCCAGCGACAGCATCACCCTGGAGCAGATCCGCCAGATTCCCGGCGTCAGCGGCCTGATGGGCGTTTTAGACTACAAAGCCGCCGGCGATGCCTGGGAAGAGGAGGAAGTCCGGGCCTACATGGAGGAGGTCCACGCCGCCGGGCTGGCGTGCGAGGTCATCGAATCCGTCAACGTCCACGAAGACATTAAGCTGGGCCTACCCAGCCGGGACAGGTACATAGAAAACTACTGCCAAAGCATCCGCAGCCTGGCAAAATACGGGGTCAAGGTCATTGTGTACAACTTTATGCCTGTGTTCGACTGGCTGCGCACCGACCTGGCCCGTCTGATCCCGGAGGACGGCTCCAACAGCCTGTACTTTGACGAGGCCGAGTTGGGCGGCATGGGGCCCCTGGAGATCGTGCGCAGCACCATAGAAAACACCAACGGCTTTACCCTGCCCGGCTGGGAGCCCGCCCGGCTGGCCCAACTGGAAACCACCCTGGAGCGCTACAAGTCCGTAACAGACGAGGGCCTGTTGGAAAACTACCGGTATTTCCTGGACGGCATCATCCCCACCTGCGAGGCGTGCGGCGTGGTAATGGCCGTGCACCCCGACGACCCGGCCTGGCCTATTTTTGGCCTGCCCCGCATTGCCCACTCCCAGGCCGGTTTCGACAAAATCCTGGCCCTGCGGGACTCCCCCGCCCACAGCCTGTGCCTGTGCACCGGCTCCCTGGGCTCTGACCCCGAAAACGACATTCCCACCATTATCCGGCATTTTGGGGCGATGGGCCGGGTGGGCTGCCTGCACGTGCGCAACGTCAAGCACCTGGGGCACCGCCGGTTCCGGGAGGCCGCCCACCTGTCTGCCGCCGGCGATCTGGATATGTTCGCCATCATGAAAGCCATCCACGACACCTGCCCCGACGCCTATATCCGCCCGGATCACGGCCGGATGATCTGGGGGGAGAAGGGCCGCCCCGGCTACGGCCTATACGACCGGGCTCTGGGCGCCGCCTACCTGAACGGCCTGTGGGAGGCCCTGGAGAAAACGGAGGGCAACGCATGAAACTCACCTTAAACGGCATCCAGAATCCCGCCCCCTGGCAGGCGGCGGGCATCACCCTGCCGGGCTTTGATATAGGCAAAATGCGGGCCGCCACAGCGGCATCCCCCCGGTGGGTGCACTTTGGGGCCGGGAACATTTTCCGTGGGTTCATCGCCCGGCTACAGCAAAACCTGCTGGAACAGGGCCTGGCTGAAACGGGGATCATCGCCGCCGAAGCCTTTGACTTTGACATCATCACCCAAATTTATGCCCCCCATGACAACCTGGCCCTATTGGCCACCTTGCTGGCAGACGGCGGCATAGACAAAACCGTGGTAGCCTCCCTTGCCGAGGGCTTACGGGCCGGGGAGGCTTACCCCCAGGACATGGCCCGGCTGGTGGAGGTCTTTCAGAGCCCCAGCCTGCAAATGGTGAGCTTTACCATCACCGAAAAGGGCTACGCCCTCCGGGACCTGCAAGGGGAATTCCTCCCCGCCGTGCAGGCCAGCCTGGCTGCCGGGCCCGGCCCTTGCCCCCACATGATGGGCCTTACCGCCGCCCTGCTCTTTGCCCGCTGGCAGGCCGGGGCCACCCCTGTCGCCCTGGTCAGTATGGACAACTGCTCCCACAACGGCGAAAAGCTGCGGGAAAGCGTGCTGGCCCTGGCAGAGGGCTGGCTGGCCGGCGGGCTGGTACCCCAGGGCTTTGTGGACTGGCTCAAAGACGAGGGGCAGGTTTCCTTCCCCTGGACCATGATCGACAAGATCACCCCCCGCCCTGCCCCGGCGGTAGAGGCGGCCCTTTCCGCCCTGGGGGTGGAGGATATGGCCCCCGCCGTTACGGGCAGGGGGACATATATCGCGCCCTTTGTCAATGCCGAGCGGCCCCAGTATCTGGTAATCGAGGACCGTTTCCCCCATGGCCGCCCGCCGCTGGAGCAGGCCGGGGCCTATCTGGCCAGCCGGGAAACCGTGGATCTGGCCGAACGCATGAAGGTAACTACCTGCCTCAACCCCCTGCATACGGCCCTGGCCGTGTTTGGCTGCCTGCTGGGGTACCCCACCATTGCCGCCGAAATGGGCGACCCGGACTTGCGGGCCCTGGTGGAGCGGATCGGCTATAGCGAGGGCCTGCCTGTGGTGGAGAATCCGGGCATCCTCCGGCCGGAAACCTTCCTCCGGGAGGTGCTGCAAGAGCGCTTGCCCAACCCCTTTTTGCCCGACACTCCCCAGCGCATAGCCACAGACACCAGCCAAAAGGTGGCCGTACGGTTTGGCGAAACCGTTAAGCGCTACGCCGCCAAAGGCCAGGCCGGGGAACTGGTGGGCATCCCCCTGGCCATTGCCGGGTGGCTACGCTACCTGTTGGGGGTAGACGATACCGGCGCCCCCCTGTCTTGTAGCGCTGACCCCATGCTGGAAACCCTCCAGAGCCAGTTGCAAGGGGTACGGTTCGGCCAGCCGGACAGTGCCCCCGACGGGGCTTTGGCCCCCGTCCTCTCCAACACCGCCCTCTTTGGCATAGACCTCTGCGCGGCGGGGCTGGCCCCCAAAACCGGCCAAATGCTGCGGCAAATGCTCGCCGGCCCCGGCGCTGTCCGGGCCACTTTGAAAAGTTGGCTGGGATAAAGCTTTTTGCCTGCTGTATCGCGGCGCAGAACAGGTTTCCCGCAACCAAACTCACCCGGCAGTGGCGCACGGGCCTAGCGGCCCCAGCCAGAACGCAAACGATAACGGTTTTTTCAAGGGATTTCTGTGTGCCGGCGGCACACGTTCGGCAACCGGCTGAGCCGGCAGGCAAGGCCAGAGCCCCCTGGCGGAGTGTCCAAAGCGGAGAGTTTAAAAGCAAGGCTCCGGCACCAAATGGTAAAAGTTTGGTCCACCTTTTCAAAGGTGGTGGGGTTTTTAGGGGCAAAGCCCCTAAACCGCCGGAGGCCAACAATTCGTCATAAACTCTTAGTTTTGGGCACACCCGCCCCCTGGCCGCCGGAGGCCCAACACCACTTCAAGTTTATTTTTAGTTATAGAAAGGCGGCGTCAGCATGGATGAAACGCGGCTGATTGAGATCACGGACTTTGGAGCGCCGGAGTTGGACGTGTACGCCCGGCTTACGGAAAACCAGTTGGTAAACCGGGCCGACCCACAAAACGCCCTGTTTATTGGGGAGAGCCCTCTTGTCATTGGCCGGGCCCTGGACGCCGGCTGTGTGCCAGTTTCCTTCCTGATGGAGAAAAAGCACGCCCTGGGCAAGGGCCGCCCCCTGATCCAGCGCTGCGGGCCTGTGCCGGTATTCGTGGCCGAGGAGGCTGTGCTCTGCCAGCTTACCGGTTTCCACCTGACCAGAGGGATGCTGTGCGCCCTGCGGCGGCCCCCGCTACCCAACCCGGAGGCTGTGTGCCAAAACGCCCGGCGGGTGGCCGTGCTGGAAAATGTCATGAACCCCACCAACCTGGGGGCCATCTTCCGCTCTGCCGCCGCTTTGGGCGTCGACGCTGTGTTGCTTACTGCCCAGGGCAGCGACCCCCTGTACCGGCGGGCCCTGCGGGTCAGCATGGGCAACGTGTTTTTGGTGCCCTGGGCCTATCTGCCGGAAGAGGGCTGTTGGACGGCCTTTTTGGGGGCGTTGGGGTTCAAAACTGCCGCCATGGCCTTGCGGGAGGACTCCCTGGACATCGCCGACCCCCGCCTGAAACAAGAAAAGCGCCTGGCCATCGTGCTTGGCACCGAGGGGGACGGCTTAGCGCCCCAAACCATCGCCCAATGCGACTACACAGTGCGCATCCCCATGTCCAACGGGGTGGACTCCCTGAACGTGGCCGCCGCCAGCGCCGTGGCTTTCTATCAACTGACGCGGCAATGAGAGGTGTTCTGCCTGTAGGTAGCCGCCTGTTCAGCGCCCCCCGCCAGCCGTGAGGAACCGCCTATGGGCCCGCTGATGCTACCCTAACTTGGCAAATTCCTGGCAGGCAGCACCCGTTCCTGCCCGGTTTGATGGGAAGTGCGCTCCAAAACGGGATAGCACCATGAACCTCTTGCCGCAGCCGCACCCAAAGGCGGGCTATCGGTTTCTTCTTAATAGAAGGGGCGCCATATACTCCAGTCCCCCTTCCAGGCAAAGCAAAACCCCAAGAAACAGCCGTGTAAACCGTTTCTTGGGGTGTATTTGTTGAAAAGTGCTGGTGATTCCGATACAAATGCACACCCTTGCCGCATAGGGGGTGCAGATTTTTTTGTTGTCCGGGGTAAGGTGGCGAGGGGGTGTGCAGGACGGTTCCAAAGGGTGTGCAGATTCAATAGAATGGGGTGTAAGGTCCATATTACCCTTTGGCAGTGTTCAAATGTGTGTCCCTAAATACTGTTTATCAGGGGTATGATCCAATGATCCAAGCAAAACATATGTAGCATCATTTCTTTGAATTTACATATTGCGGGCAATCCTCACATCTGATTTCACAATCTTGCATCTCAAAAACTGAAGGACTTCTTTTTACGCCAATATACGGAATGTTCTTGCTGTGGCAAATATCTATTATTTTTCTTCTTTCCTCTGGAACCATTCGGTTACCCAGATAGACTTTTGAGATAGGGAAAAATTTTACATTGTAATCCGCTACGTTCTTACTACGCAAAGGAAGCAGTAATCGCCATTCATTTTGAAATGCCCAATCGATACTTTTTCGTAAAACGCCATGAGAATATATATCCCATAGGGTTTCTTTTGTCATACCCTTATCCTTTGCAGCAACAAGCCGTAGAGTCATATTCGGACGAACCTTACAATAAATCATAGGGAATAAATTGTAGTACACTTCTTTATAAGTTTCATCGTTAGGCAATACGGTGTATTCAACACAAAAACCATTGTGGAAATTAGCATATGCACCACCCCACATAAGTTGTGAATATGGTGTTGTGGCAAAGCAAACAGTCCGAAAAGTATTTTTTAGTTGAGAGATGTAATCTGAATATTCATCTTGTAATGCTTTTGATAGAGCTAAGCCGAAATCATGGGTGTTGCATAATTCTATGAGAATTTTTTGCTCAAAAATCTGATTCGTCAGTTGCTCAATTTCTGAGTCTGGCGTTTTTGTAAATACATTGTTAAGGTTGCCATTTGCAATATAATGCTCCCATAATGCCTTCACTAAAGCATCTCCAATTGCCTGGCTTGGTTGATCTGAATTAACTTCTATTCCACATCTTTTACAATATTCAATCAATCGCAGATGTTCATACGCAGGATAGTCAATATTAATATCCGAATCATATACATCGTCAAATGCAGTTGGACTTTGAAGGAAAACTGTATTATGCTCCAATGCTTGGATGGAGTAATTGATTTCTTCGCCATTTTCTTTATCTATGTCCTTTTTGTTAGGGTAATATCGATAAAGTCGTAGTGGCATATTGATTTTTGAACGAAAAGAGAACTCATCATAGCCCATGTTCTGTATTTCATTAAGATTCATGATTGCTCCATTTACAATACAGTATGAGGATGCAAATTCTGGAGCAAGCTGCTGAAAATTAGCTATCAAATTAGGTATATCCATATGATAATCTCCGTTGTTGGATTTCTATACACAAAGTGTATATTTGCATTATACCATTGACTTAAATGGTGTGCAACACAAAAAGGCCCGCCAACTCCAAATGAGTCAGCGGGCCATGTGTGTTCCTGTCAGTTATACCTCAATCTCCATCCCATTCTGGAAGGTGAACACCAGCCGCCCATCGCCGATTGGACGGCGGTACACTGCCAAGAGGCCGGAGAGAGTTGCCGTCCTAAGTAGCGGGAGATACACGTCCGCTCGAATGCGGCGTTGAAGGCTGTCTTGGTGACAGTCTCATC
>NZ_JAWXXJ010000044.1:0-14250 GCF_034335085.1 Acutalibacter caecimuris
ACCACACTTGATCGCTTATGTCGTGTCTGTGATAGGAAGCATCCATCTTTTCCTCTCCTGTCTTTTTTGATGCTTCCATTCTATCACAATTCCTCTACCTTGTGTAGACACTATCTAGGTATATAGAACCGTTTGGTTTAAAAAGGATAATAGCCGGACGGTGGGAACCGACCGGCTTATCCACCGGCAGGGCCGGTTTTCTATAGCTTTCGCGCAGCTTTACTTCTGCAACTCCTGATAGGCCGCGTTAACTTCTTCTTCAATTTGCTTACCGCCCATAGCATAGAACTCCTCTACATAGTCATCCCAAGCGTCTACGGGTAAGCTACCCATTACAATCTTTGCCAGATATTCTTGGAAAAGGTTTCCGCAAGTGTCGGGGGAGTCCAGCATGGCGGGCGTGGTGCCCCAGAATTTATTCTCCCGATAGCTTGTGGAGAAAGCCTCAAAGAACTCCGCGCAGTGGGGGTCGGCCCAGCGGCGGTCCACGATTTGCAGGAAACGTACAGGGTTACTCAACCCCATCGCGTACAACTCATCAAAGCTTTCAAAAATCTGGGTGATGTGCGTGCGGTCCTCATTTATCTCAAAGTGTACGCCCTCTATTCCCTGCGAGCAGAGATAGAAACCGCCATTTGGATCCTCGTCTACAGACCAGTTCAGCATTTTTATAAGCACATCCGGGTTCTGGCAGGACGTAGAGATGGACTTGATGTTACCATATCCAGGGGCAGACTCCTGGCTGCCGAATTCTCCGTCTGGCCCCTCCACATGGGGGATGGCGGAGAGGCTGGCCTCTGGGGTAATTTCCAGCAGAGCCGCTGTTTCGGGCTGAGTAGGCGCACCGGTAAAGCCACTGCCCTCATACACGCCGCCCTTGGAGCCGCTAAATTTCTGTTGGGCAAGATTGCCATCTGTGGTGAAAATATCCGGGTCAATTAGCCCTTCGGCATACCACTTAGCAAGGGTAGCCAGTGCCTCTTTGGTTTCAGGCAGAGTGCTACCTATACGCAAGCCGTCTGAAGTTTCCATCCAAAAACCAGGCTGTATGCCGTAGGCCCCGAATATCTCATCAAACACAGTCGTTTTGGTGCCGATGTAGCCAAAAGTATCGGCCTGGCCGTTACCATCAGGATCCTGCTCCTTAAAAGCCTTCATCACCGTGTACAAGTCATCTATGGTAACAGGAACCTCCAGTTTCAGCTTGTCCAACCAATCCTGCCGGATTACAAGCCCCTCAGTGTTTGGACCGTTGATTGCTCCATCCAGGTAGCCCACCGGGTAGGCGTATAAGTGCCCGTTATAGGAGCAGGCATCTACCTCAGAGGGACGCATCAGATCCTTAATGGCAGGCAACTGATCCAGAGTATCCTCCAGGGGCATGATCAGGCCCTGATCGGCAAAGCTGGTAAGCCTGACAGCACCGAAAGTCAAGGCGAAGAGAGCAGCGGGACTAAGGAATCCAGTTCTTCCCAAGAGGAGGAGCCAAAAACAGACGATCAGAACTACCATTTTACCATCTACCGCAGTTCAGTCTGGGCGACCTACCCTGCGGACGGTGGGGAAGGCTACCAGATTCTAAAGGACGCCATGAAGGCCTATGGGCTGCCTAATATTGATTGGGAAGTAATCTGTGTCAGCGGCACGGAATACTATGACAAACTGAATGTGTTGGCCGCAAGCGAGTCCCTTCCAGACCTGATGGACATGAACCAGGTCACCCTTACTGCTGCTCTGTCCGCCACTGCCCCCGCACGCCGCTAAGGAGCAAAGAAACGTTACGCACAGCAAAAGGGCTATAAGTCTTTGCACTGCTTTTTTCATGATTTGACCTCCTTGTTTTTCGCCTTTCATGGGGCCTGCGCCCCCAGCAATATTGTTCCAAAAAAGCGGGCTTTTCCCAAAATGATCATAGGCAAAAGCGCTCAGCCTTTCACAGAACCTATCATAACGCCCTTTACAAAGTACTTTTGTAGGAAGGGGTACACGCAGAGGATGGGCACTAGCGAAACAATGATAGTGGCCCCCACCACGGATTCCACCGCTGACTTACTGACCTCACCGGTAGTACGAGCTATCAACTGGCCGTCTATTACTTGCCGGATGTACAGGGGTAAAGTCAAGTTACTGCGGCTGTTTATGTAAATCAAGGGGCCCTGGAAATTGTTCCAAGATGCCACCGCCAGCCACAGTCCCACCGTAGCTAGCACTGCCTTTGCCAAAGGCAGCATGATTTGGAAAAAGATGCGTAATGGCCCGGCCCCATCAATAGCTGCAGCCTCCTCCGGGTCATTGGGCATACCACTAAAAAAGTTCTTCATGATAATCGTATTATAGGGGGTAACGATAGCCAGTAGGATCAGTGCCCAAAGACTATCAATAAGATTCAGGCTTTTTACGGTAAGATAGGTGGGGATCATGCCTCCCTGGAATATCATACAGAATACCACCAGAAAAGACAGCGCCTTATTACCCAGTACCTGCCGCTTGGAAAGCCCATAGGCCAACATGGCGGTAAGCAGCACCCCAATAGCCGTGGTTGCCACCGCACAGAAGATGCTATTGGCATAGGTTGTCCATATAAAGGGGTTTTTCATCACTTGGGTATAGGCTGCTGTGGTAGGTTCCCGCGGGGCTAAGAATAACCCACCGCGGGTGGCCTGGGCTGAGGAACTGAGCGAGAGGCAGAGTTCGTGCCAGAAGGGGTATAGCATTACCAGGCTGATAACCATCAACAGGGTAATATTCACCACATCAAACAGGACTTCTCCAAAACCTTTTTTCACTTTCATACGATAGGACCTCCTTACCATTTTATCTGGGCGGCAGGGTATTACCATATACCGTCCTGGCCCATGCGGCCAGTGACGAAGTTAGAAAAGCTTACCAGGATAAGCCCCACCACCGATTGGAATAATCCTGCCGCCGCCGCGTAGGAGAACCTACCCTGAGCCAGGCCGTAGCGGTACACAAAGGTGTCCAACACATCGCCCACGTCCATGGTTGCAGGTGTCTGCAACACATACATCTGATCAAATCCGGCACTGAGCAGAGAACCTGTGCGAAGTATCAGCATAACTGCAATCGTGCTGGCAATCGCAGGCAAAGTAATGTGCAGAATCTTTTGGAAACGATTGGCTCCATCTACAGTAGCGGCTTCATACAATTCGGGGCTAATATTGGTAATCGCTGCTAAGTACACTACCGTTCCCCAACCCGCCTCTTTCCAGATATCAGAAACCACTACCATCCATCGGAAGTTTCCTGGTTCTAACAACGGGTTCTTAGCAAGCCCAAAATAAGACAGGATACCCACCGAAGGCGAAAGAATTGTAGTAAGTACCCCGCCAATGACTACCCAGGAGATAAAGTGGGGCAGGTATACCACCGTTTGTATGGATCTTTTCAGTCCCACAGAACTGACCTCGTTAATCATCAGGGCCAGCAAAATAGGTGCCGGAAAGGAGAAAATCAGCTTTAGCAACGAGATATAGATGGTATTAAAAAGCACTTGGCCAAACTCTCGGTTAGAGAAAAGCATATCGAACCACTTAGTGCCCACCCAGGCACTGCCAAACATTCCCTCCGCCACCTTAAAATCTTTAAAGGCAATTACTAGCCCGCCCATTGGCACGTACCGGAATACCAACAAGGCCAAAAGCCCTGGCAGCATCAGCAGGTAGTACCATATATTTGCCTTAAAGCCTTTTTTGAATTTTACCCAAAGACGCGTCCATTGGGGTGCAACTGTTTTTGCATTAGTCATATTCATTGGTACAACTCCTTTCCTGTCCTTTTGCGTTCTTTACAATCGCCTTGGAAAAATAATACAAAAATCCGTAAAAATTCACAACACCAATCGGTGACAACTTATGTTTTGCAGGGTAGATAAAACTTTTTTATAAGTATATAGCTGTTTTTTTAGGTGTTTAGGGCACTTTTTTGCATATGCCTGGGGTTGCAGCCAACTCTACTCCACAAAAAGGTAGGCGCAACTCTTCCTTGTAAATGTTGAAAATTTAGGTTCGGCATGATATACTAAAAATCAGCTCCTGCCGCAGACTTCCTTATAAGTATGCCAACTATATCCATCAGAAGGAGAGCAACGCCTTATGAAACAGAAGAGTTCCCAGACCTTTACCCGCTTTTTTGCCCGTTATCTGGCGTGCAGCCTTGGAGCCTGCCTTTTTTTGTTTGCCGGTTTCGGGGTGGTTTCCTATATGGTGGAAGAGAGGTCCCAGTATAAGGCTGTGGAAGAAAACCTGGACTACTCCTTAAACTATCTGAATATCTTCTTTGACACCGTTGCCCGGAACAGCTATATCCTTTCTGGAGATACCGATGTAAGCGCTGTGATGAGCAACCCACTGTCTGTAGACCCATACCGATATGTGCGCGTCATGCGCCAATGCGACCAAGTACAATCGCAGACCGCTGTGCTGGGTTGCCGCTCCGTATATTTGTACCAGGAGGAGTCCGGGATTGTCTTTGCCACTGGTACTGGAAAAGTGGATGTGGAGGATTTCCGGGATGGGGACTTTTTGCTGGAACTGCCCCTGCACCCTACCCCGGCCATTATCGCCAGAGAGCTGGAGGGTGTATCTGTAGCCACCCTGGCAACAAGATTCTCTGCGGGCAACAAGGGCCCTAGCGGTTACCTATGCTTTAACCTGGATCAAAACTACCTGCAACGGCAGTTCTCTTTGCAGTTGGGAGAGGGCTATGTCATCTCCTTGGAAACTCCCGGCATGGAGGAAAGGGCCCTGCAACTGGGAGAAAGTGGCGATGCTGCCTTTACCGCCACAAAGTTTCTAAACTCCTACAGCCTGAAAGCCACATTATCCTATTCCAGATGGATGTTTTGGCAGGAGTTCTTAATCGGATACCTACGGGACGGCGGCATACTGTTTTTGTCTATGTTGGCCATGATATTGGTGCTAGGTTTGGCTTTGCAATCCTTGAGAGCCCTTTTCCATCCTCTGCTAAAACAGCTAAGCGGCATCTATTGCCAGGAAGGGCCACCCCGGAGCCTAAGTATGGAGGAGTTGCGCCAGGGCGTTACCAAGCTTATGGATGACCGGGAAACCTACAGCCGGGAGTTAGAGGAAACCCGACTCGCTATGGCTGAGTCCGGCCTACGTAGTGTACTTACCGGCAGCGCCCAAGCTGAGGAATTGGAGGGCCTTTTGCCCTGGCTGGCCGGTGCGGGTGAGGATATCTTCCTGGTGGCCTGTGTACGGTTAGACGTTGGAAAAAGCCGGGACAAGGATCGTATTCTCAGCAAGGCCCTGCTGAAAAGCGTGTTTGCCGGGGCCGGACCCCAAGGGGTGGAGCCTGCTATGGCCAGTATGGATCATGAAACGCTGGCCATGGTACTACGATTACCTGCCGGACTGGAGGGGGAGGCCAAGACCAGCGTTTCACAAAAGGCAGCAGCCGCGAAAAGCGCCCTGCCAGAGGGATTGGCTAGGGCACTGTTCGTATCGGCTGTTTCGCCTATCCGGGAGGCAGCCCTACTGCACGAGGCCTACCAGCGGGCTGCCGCAAACCTGCTGTACAGGGATATTCTAGTCCACGAGTGTTGCATCTTTGAGGGGATGTCCGGCCCTGCGTTACGGGTGCTGCTACCGGAACCAAACCTAGAGCGCATTGCCTTTGCGGTAGATATTGACCGTATGGAGGTGGTGGAACAGTACCTGCTGGAACTTATTGGACAGGCGGGAGAAGAGGAGTGGCACCAACTCAAGTGTAAGGCACTGATTATCATTGGAACCATCCTTAACCACACTCTTCCGGCTGGGACTGTTTCCCCATGGGAAAGGCTATACGCCCGCGCCCAGGACGTGCTGTCCGCTAAAAACTCCCAGGAACTACAAAAAGCCACGCGTAGTTTTGTAGGTTCCATCTCCCAAGAGCGGCTGTCTATTATCTCCCAAAGCGATTCCGGCAGCCAATATGTGCGGGCTGCCTGCCGGTATATTGATGAAAACTATCAGCGCCGCCTCACCATCCCGGAGATTGCCAGGGAACTTTCCATTAATGATAAATATCTCTCCCGGCTTTTCAAGCAAAAAAGTGGCCAGACCATTTTGCAGTACATTTCCGGGTTGCGGCTAAAGAAAGCTGTATACCTACTGCGGGAAACGGATCTGCCAATCGGCGAGGTAGGGATGCGCATTGGCTTTGAGGATGTACGGGGGTTTGTACGGCTGTTCAAAAAAGAGTACGGCATGACTCCCAGTGAGTATCGGATAAAAGAAGTCACATCTTCATTACCCTCGTAAGCCCGCCTCCCTTCCCTGGTCAAGAGGCGGCTCACCAAACACCAATCTCATCACCGCATTTACCAGGGAACGCCCCTCCACATTCCATGTTCTCCCTATTCAGTGCGCTGGCCTCCTCATCCACCTGCCGCTTACTGCTCCCTCCTTATCCCTTCAACTGTGCTCCTTTACTTTATCTGTCCCTGTAAAAAATGCAAGAAAGAATGCAATATTTCCTCTTGAACGGCGAGTTAATAAGTGAAGGCCTTCAAAACTTGCAGGGAAAGGAGAATGTGGATGGAGGATCAGCAAATTGTAGAGTTGTACCGGCAGCGGGATGAATCCGCTATTGCAGAAACCGAGTGCAAGTATGGCACATTCTGCCTACGCATTGCTATGAGCCTTCTATCGAATGGCGAAGATGCGAAAGAATGCGTCAATGAAACATTCTATCAGGCTTGGAATTCCATACCGCCAGAGCATCCCGAAAAACTCCAGCCATGGCTTGGCAGAATTGTCCGAAACATATCTGTTAGTTTATGGCGTAGAAACCACCGGCAGAAACGCTATAGCGGCATCGAACAGGCGCTTAACGAGATGGAGGATGCCGTCCCCTCCCCTATCTCGATTGAAAGGGAAATCGAAAGCACGGAATTGGGAGAGATCCTCAACTCGTGGCTAAAATCGCTTCCGCATGACCATCGGGTGCTGTTTGTACGCCGGTATTGGTACGGTATCTCTTTAAGTGACCTAGCAAATGAATGCGGCATATCACCGAAAAAACTGGCTCAAAAAATGTACCGGCTGCGGCTAGCACTTAAAGTGTTTTTAGCAAAGGAGGGTATTTTTCATGCAGAAGATAGATAAAGTCCAACTCTTTGAAGGTATTACTTATATCAACCCGGTATTCGTCGAGGAGGCAAGCGTACCACTTCCCAAAAGGTATACTAATATTCTATGGCTAAGAAAGGCCGGCGCCTTGGCCGCCTCCTTTGCATTTGCGGCAACTGTATTACTTTCCATAAATGCGGCTTTCCCGGCTTTTGCCGAGAGTCTACCGTTTGTTGGTGGAATGTTCCGCCAGCTAAACGCCTTGGGCACCAATGCCCCCAGTTATGATGGCCTGGTACAGAGCATTGACGAAAGCGCGGAAAATAACCAATATAAGGTCACCGTTACAGAAACATACTGCGACGGGGAATATGTTTTCTTTACTTTGCGTTTGCAGCCAAAAGACACCAAGCTACTGAAAATGGAATTGCTGCAAACAGAAGAAACTGCTGGTAATGACACCGTCCCTGGTTGGAACATTACGCTAAACGGAGAGAGCGGCGGACTTAATTATGCCCTGCCCGTTTTTACACGTAAAGGTTCCTATTTTGAAAGCAATCCAATCCAGGTAACTCTACCAGACGGCACGGAGCAGGACACCCTACTCCATGTGGAGGTCATGATTGGGAACCTCGCTGGGCGCACTTCGGAATCCATTGACCTGGGTGAAACCGGACAGATCGTTTCGCTAGAACCGATCCACCTTGCCTTTGACTTGACGGCCAATACCGGCTATAACCAACAGGGGATTGTGCACGGGGCTGAAACAGATGGTTTGTCACTACAAAGCTGGAGTTGTTCGCCCAGCAAACTGAGTGTTACCCTGGCCTATCCCTATTTTGGCATGGATGGTGTCAGCGTAAGTGCACACACGGATGATGGAGTGGACTTGGGAGAGGATCTCCGCGAATTTGGCGATTTTGGTGACGGGCGATATACCTTTGGCGATACGGCTATACAGAAATGCGCTTTTATTGGCCCGCCTGATAGTACAAAAAAAGTTATCGTTACCGTTTATAAGGAACAGCCCTGGGAACGTACGAACGGTACATCGGTTTTCGGGGAATTCACGATTCTTTTGGAAACTGGCGAGGTAACGATTACGTCCAATTATCTGGATGAGGGTTTCGAGTATTTACCGCTAGATGCGTATGCCGGCGGGAAAATTACGGAAACCGAAAGTAGTACGGCAGTTCCCGGTTGTTCTCCTGTTCCTCCCATATATTAGGAAGTCATACGGCCAAGTAATCTTCACTTATCACGATGAGAAAGCGGGAAATATCCGAAAGTATTCCCTTAACAACGAATTTTGCAAGACCACATACCACACCAGGGCACAACCCGTGACTAGTGCGTTCAATGTATTACCCAAACGCATACCTAAGAACCGCAAAGGAACTATATTCAGTTAAAAAAGCGCCCCCGGAGGATCCGGGGGCACTTTTGCTAACCATCATGTTCAATTTTTAGCCGTCCACTTCCAGCGCCCGTCACTACGAAACACCATACGTATAGTACTCCCCTCCACTATATCATCGGGCAAATACCCGGCACAAGCCGTCCCTCCTTCCGTATAAACCGGAAAGGTTTCCCAGGCGCTAAGGTTGCCGTCCTTCGCTATCCGTACCAGGTACACTGGCGAATCCGTATCGCACCCCGCTGCTGTTTCCGCAGCAACTTTTCGGTACCCACCCACCTGTTCCACAACAATGGTCGCGGTTTCTGGGCTGTGGTTATCCTCCACAAAAAAATCTTCACCCCAAAGCGCCTGCCAATCCTCTATCTGAGCCGCAGGCATCAGGAAAGGGGCCTCAGCCAACCGGGGCAAATTGCGCTCCACAATCTCCGTTACCACATACTGCACCTCACCCTGGCCAGTCAGTTCCATTCGATACGGCATAGCCCGGGAAAATATTGCAGAGGAAAAGCTCTCAGCCATCAGGCTGTGCAGAGCGTTACCAAAGGAGTCCCGGAACATCAGCAGGGAACCGTTCTCGGAGCCGCTGACAGTTTTTATGCGCAAGTCATCTACGTCCCGGATGGGCCGGGCATAGGAAAAACCCAAGGGCTGGGCAAACTCGTACTCTAAATCCAATCGGGGTGAGGCAGGGTAGATCATTTCGTAGAGATCCCCTCTATGGGTAGCCTGATAGTCCCCAGCCTTTAAAAAGGCGGATTCTGCCGGCAGGCCAAGCGCATCCAGGAGCACATCATGTGCCAGGGCTGCCCCCTTGTTGGTCCAGTGGGAATCTGTGGCAAAGTACAGCACTTCATCTTGGGCTTTTAGGGGGCCAAAGAGATCAGCGTAGTGAACCCCCTGCCGCTCTATGGCCGCTACCGCCGGAGAAGAGTATGCCTCTACCGCTTGAGCAGTTTGCAGGGACCCTGGCAGGTTCTGTGGATAAATGCCAGCTTTATTGGGCGCGATGGTAAACAGGAACTCTGCGCCCTGGCTCTCCGCATAGTCCTGGGCCAGGCGCAGCGTCCGGGCGATGCAATAGGCCTGCCGTGGGGCGAGCACATCTGCCCCGGTGAAATCGTCCAGGGTTTCGGTATAGTAGAGCCAGCCCTCCCGGCCCAGGGAAACCTGGGATTGGCTGGAGGTGTGGAGAAGGTTGGCCTTTAGAAAAGAGTCAACGGTGATGAGTTCACGCCGGAAGGCAAAACGCTTGGCAAACCAGCCGGCAGCGTCCGAGAGCAGTTCTACATTGGGTGAGCCGTCTGTCCGGAGGATGCTTGGGGGCGCTGTGACGGTTTCGTTCCCGGCGGCAGGGCTGGGGCCAAGGGCCAGCATACCCAGCCCCGGCAGCAGGCAAACCATCATAAACCATACAGTAAATACTGAATATAGCAATTTCTTCATAACTACCTCGTATATCTGGCTAGAATCGGAAATAGATGAAGGGATCGAATTCTGCCCCGGATAGATGCAGTACACACAACACAAACAGCGCCCCCGCGCACAAATACGACCCCGCACGCAGCACAGCCGCCCCGGATGCCCCGCACGCTGCCAGCGCTTTTATGCGGGGGAGCAACGGCAGGGAAAAGAAACAGCCGGCAAACAGGGCCAGCAGGTTCATAGGCGTGAGCATGGTACGTAATAAGCTGGCACCTTCCAAGGTAAAAGTGAACCCTGCCACCATATTCATGAACATATCCCCCGCCTTGGCAAGCGTTTCAGCCCGGAAAAGCACAAAGCCCAGCAGTACCACCAACAAGGTCAGGGGCCGCCAGAGGGCACGCCGTAGCTTTCCCGGTGGGGGCAGCAGCCCTTCCAAGATGATAAATGCTCCGTGCCAGAGCCCCCACAGGACGAAATTCCAACTGGCACCATGCCATAAGCCGGTACAGAAGAATACCAGGCACTTGTTCAACTGCGTGCGCAATTTGCCTTTGCGGTTCCCGCCCAGGGGGATGTACAGGTAGTCGCGGAACCAGGTGGATAGGGATATATGCCACCGCCGCCAGAACTCCTTAATAGAGCCGCTGGTGAAGGGGTATGCAAAGTTTTCCTGAAAATGAAACCCAAACATTTTCCCCAGCCCGATGGCCATATCACTATAGCCGGAAAAGTCAAAGTATATCTGTAGGCAGTAGCAGACGGCCCCCAGCCATGCAGAACGGATATCCAACGCACTGCCCGCACCGAAGGCCAAATCTGCCATACGGCCTACCGTGTTGGCTATAAGCAATTTTTTCGAGAGCCCCACTATAAACCGCCGGATCCCCTGGGCCGTAAGAGCGGCATCTGTCCGGCGGCTGTCAATTTGTTGGCTCACGTCGTGATACTTGACGATAGGGCCAGCGATAAGTTGCGGGAAAAAGGCTATATACAGCGTAAGTTTTAGCAGGTTTCGGCTGATCAGTGTCTGATCCCTATAGCAGTCTATTACGTATGAAAGCCCTTGGAAAGTGAAGAACGAGATTCCTACCGGCAGGGCAATATCTGGCACAGGGAGCATGATACCCAGGCTGTTTAGGGTTGCCACTGCAAAACCCGCGTACTTATACACACACAGAAACCCCAGGTTGACGGTCACTGTCCCTGCCAGTACAGCCTTTTTCCAGGCACTGCCTCCCCTGCCCAGCAGCAGTCCGCAAAGGTAGTTCACCGCCACTGAGGCCAAAAGGAGCAGCACATAGACTGGCTCGCCAAAAGCATAAAATAATAGGCTCAATAAGGTCAGCAACGCGTTTTTCGCCGTAATGGATGCTTTGCCGCAGCCTGGGATCAGCCGGTACAGAAGGAAGGTTACGGGCAGAAAGGCAAAGAGAAACGCCGGAGAACTGAATACCATGGCTTACCCCACATCCTGGATAGTTTCCACGCCGTCTACACGATAAGTATAGACCGTAAAACCGCTGTAGTAAAGCAAGCCGTCCTCCCCAGGCCCCATACAACTGGGGCCATACTCGCTGCTGTTAGGGTAGCCAAAAGCTGCATAGAAGGAGTTGATGTCACTACCTATGTATGCGTAGGGGTCAGCAGGGGGTTCCGGCTCCGGGGTTGGATCCGGCACAGGGGGCTGGGTTGGATCCGCAACCGGGGCCTGTGTGGGATCCGGCACAGGGGCCTCGGTAGGGTCTGGCGCGGGTGGATCTGTTGCCTCCGGAACAGGGGTGGCCGTAGGGGCCACAGTAGGCGTTGCCGTAGGAGCAGGGGTAGCCGTGGCCTTTGGGCTGGGGCTGGCCTTAGCTGTGGGAGATGCCTTTGGCGTGGCCGTAGGGGCCGCACTGGGCGAGGGAGAGGGGGAAGGTTCCGGCTGGCCCTCCCCACCGCCGCAAGCGGCCAGGCTCATGACGAGCGCAAGGGTCATAATGCCCAGAATGAGAGATGCAAGTTTATTCATGTATATCTATCTCCTTTAAGGTCACTTCTTGATAATATTCTTCACCCGGTACTTCCGCGTGGAGGGGAACTCACTGTACTTCCTCATGAACAGGTTTTCCTTGGGCCAACGGTATTGCTGCTGGGGGTCACAGATGAAAATTTGCCCGTCCAACTCTATCTCGACCCAGCCGTGGAGCACGAACCCCCGTCCATAGACATTTACCTGGCCGGAGATGCCGGTGGCCTGGAATCCCAGTTTCCGGGCTAGCATGGTACCCAGGCCCGCATAGCGGTAGCAGTTCCCCTTTCGATTCTTCAGCATATCCAGGGCCATATTGGTTTCCCATCCGGTCTGACCGTCCTGGCTTCCCACGCCAAGATAGCTGCCCGCGCGGTAGGGCCATGTTGAGATCTGGTCATATAAACGCTTATAATTATTGAGATTACTGTCACCCTCCTTGGTATATTTCTTCACCATATCGGTGAGTTGCTTGTCCAAAGAGGCGTCACCTGTGGTGTAGCGGCCGTTATGGTCAAATCTCAACACGCCGTCGGTTTTATTGTGCACCCAATGGCCGGAACTGTCCACCTGATAGAGTTCTCCCCCAATCAAGTGATTGCCCGGTTCGTGCTCGGCCACAGGGAGGATATAAGACTGCCAATTGCCTCCCTCATTGTGGATATGCTCTAGGGCAGCCTCCATGATCTGGCCGTAGGCCCAGTGAGAATATGGCAGATCCAGAAAAACCAGGGCATAGCCATCGGCTTTCAATCGCTCCGGATCCGGCTTACGGCCCAGAGCTTTGTTCACCACGGTGATGGCCTCTGCCCGGCTAATGTAGTTGTTCGGGCGGAAGGTACCGTCTGGAGAACCGGCTATCCACCCTTTGGCGGCGGCGTAATTAATGGCAGGAGCGTCCCAACTGTTCTGGTTCACATCCGGGAAACTGGCAGCAGGTATCTCCTCACTTTCCATGTCGAAGAATTGCGTAATAATCTGTACAAACTCATTGCGCCTGATGTATCTGTTCGGTTGGAAGGTGCCATCCCCAGGACCATTTACGATGCCCATCTCCGCAAGGGCCAGTACCTGCTTACCGTACCAAGCAGTTTCCCGCACATCGGTAAAGGTTTTGGAGCCGGTGCGTTCCGGCTCGTACTCCAAGATGCTATACACGATCTGAGCAGCCTCGGCGCGGGTCAACTGTCCTTCCGGACGAACAAAGTCGTTCTGTCCTCTGATATAGATACGGTGATCCACCATCTCCAGGCCGGGATAATTTGGTTTCTCCGGATTGTCCGGAATTTCCGGGCCATCAGGGGTGTCCGTATCATCAGGCGACTCTGTGCTGTCAGGGGGCTCTGTGCCGTCGGGTGAGGCCGTATCGTCAGGGGTTTCCATATCATTGGGAGGCTCCGTGTCATCAGGAGTTTCTGTATCGTTGGGTGGGGGCATATCATCGGAGGGGGGCAGTATCACCGGGAGGCTCTGTGATATCAGGATTATCTTCCACACTGGTATCATCCTGTAGCTGAATGTCGCCCACGGAAGGCGTACTGCTGCCAGCAGCCTGAGCCGTGAGCGGAATCATGGCAGACAAAAGACTGGCTGCCAGTAGGGCTGCAAGAAACTTTTTCATGTTTTCATCTTTCCTTCCTAGATAGTTTAGGGACATTTCACAAGGCACTGTACGTCCATCTCGCAAAGTGTACCTTTTGACAAGGACTGCCATTCCTGGAGAAATCTCACACAAAAGCACGATGAAGTCTTGAATTTCGAGCTTGTTTATGCTAAAATAGCTAAATGTGTGGGACTGTCAAAAGGTACACTTTTTGAAGGAAAGGCAGGGTGGCGGGCTGTGGGGTTGGCCCTTCGGTTTTTAGCAAAAAATTTCCCAGGAGGAATAAAAATCCCTCCTGGGTGCTTTTTTTGCTAGATACTGTCGTCAATAAATGAGTAGCCAAATAGCAATACAGCGAATTTGGACAGCAGCAGTGAAAGAAGCAGCATTTTTTGCGTAGCGCGTAGCAATACCGCGCCATCTTTTGAGAAACAGAAAGGCGTTCTCGACGAGATGGCGGAGTCTGTAGGGAAATTTGTCGTATTCCCTCAGGTGCTTTCTGTTTTTCTTTGGCGGAATGACCGGTGTCATTCCCTGTTCCGCAGCCTTGAGGATAATTGCATCTGTATCATAGCCCCGGGCTGCCAGAAGATACTCCGCCTGAAATCCCTCAATCAACTGCGCTGCAACTGTGCAATCCGCTGTGGTACCAGAAGTGATAAAGAATCGCACCGGCATACCATGCGCATCCACGGCCAGA
>NZ_JAWXXJ010000045.1:0-13673 GCF_034335085.1 Acutalibacter caecimuris
GTGCGGCTATCAAGTCATGTGGACGGACGAGCGCAAGTACATCACGTTCACCTGCCCAAATAAGATGAAATGCAGAGATGTAAAATTGCACGATGACAAATTTTTGAAGGAGAATTTAGCTTATGAGTTACAATACAGAGAGGCCCACTATGGACGAGTTAGTCTCAAAAAACGCAAGCGCTATAAAGAATATGAATGGCCCGAGTATGCCGGTAATGGTGCCTATCCAGGAGAAAGATTGGGATACGATGGTGGATCTTCTGGAAAGCACAGTGAATTTCCAGCCGAAGCTGTATTCGCTAGCGAAACAGCAGATTGCCGAGGAGCAGATGATTTCCAACCAGCTGGTGAAACAGATAAAGGATTCGACATTGCAGATGGAGAGCCTCGCGCAACAGGCTGGGAAGAGTCTCGAAAAGAGTTTGAACGATTCCTTGGCAAAGGGCTCGCAGTTGGAAACGGCTATCGCCAAGGCAGCGAAACGACGGAGCTGGAAAACCTGGGCGCTCATCATCGTGGTGTCGATACTGTCCTCGGCGCTGGGGGCAGCGCTGTCCGCTCTGCTATGTATACGCTGGCTGCTCTGAGTGACGATAATGAAGACCCCGAGGAGCGCCGCAAACGCATTGAGGCTCAGGAGAATGGCGAGGCGCTGGGGGCCTTACTCGGCCTTGCG
This sequence comes from Acutalibacter caecimuris, assembly GCF_034335085.1. Classification (NCBI taxonomy): domain Bacteria; kingdom Bacillati; phylum Bacillota; class Clostridia; order Eubacteriales; family Acutalibacteraceae; genus Acutalibacter; species Acutalibacter caecimuris. Next base: position 677 of record NZ_JAWXXJ010000045.1, read on the forward strand.
GCGGGTGCAATTTCTGAAATTGCTGAAGAAAATGATGATGAGTTTGACCACAAATTCAAATGAGTATGGAGGTTTGTGAATGACAAAAATGGAATACAAAAAAGCTCTGTCCAGCTACCCGGAGGCGTTGACAGCCTCTGAGGTGGCTGAAATTTTGCGCGTATGCACCAAGACCGTCTACAAATTGATTAGGCAAGGTGAAATTCCGGCAGTGAAAGTTGGGCGAGAGAACCGCGTTTCCAAAAGCGTTCTCATATCCTATTTGCGCAATAAGGATAAAGGGGGTCCGAACCCGAAATGTGTCTGTTCTGAAAACTCTGCGGGTGCGGTATGGACTTCCGGCAGGTCTTGTGGTAGTGTGTGTGGTGCCGGAGAAGTCGGCGGAAAGGAGAAGTCAGCATGACAGATAAAAATTCATTTGCGGCCAGCGTACAATCAAAGAAAGGGCGTCTCTACGCTGTGATCCAAGTCAAGGAGGACGGCAAAACAAAGCCGGTCTGGCGGGCGCTTGGCCTGCCGGAGGGGACAGGGAAATCAAAGGTGCAAAAAGCTTATCGGGAAGTGGTAAGCAAATTTGAGATTGAGTACGCCGAGAGCCTGGTGCGCAGGGGAAACCCTGCAGCCGGTCTCTCGGTTTTTGATTATCTCTGTGCTTACTTGAACAGGGCTAAATCGAGTATTCAAATCAACACTTATGAGAGCTATCACGGCATGATTTATGGAAAAATCCGGCGGTACTTTGAGCCTAAAACAAAGCTGGCGGTTGGTAATTTACAGCCAAAAGATATCGAGGACTTTTACGACTCCCTCTTCGCTGACGGCGTGACTGCCAACACGGTTATCCATTACCATGCCATAATGCGGCGAGCGTTCAGTCAGGCGTTCAAAGATGGTCTGATCGACGCCAATCCTTTCGACCGGGTGGACAGGCCCAAGAAGAATAAATTTCACGGCGAGAATTACTCCGAGGACGAGCTGAAAGCGCTGTTGGAGCTTACTCGCTCCGACCCAATCTATCCCGCAATCCTACTGGCAGGAGGGCTTGGCTTGCGCCGAAGTGAGGCTCTCGGCGTGCGATGGTCGAGAATTGATTGGGAGCAGAACACGGTGCTGTTGGATACAAAAATCGTTGAGTACGAGCGTAACGGTGAAAAGATTGTGGAGCCTGTGGAAGAAATGAAAAACAAATCCAGCAGAAGGACATTACCGTTACCGGCTCCGGTTCGGGAAATGCTCGAAACAGAGAGGGAAAAGCAGGAAGTCTACCGCAAGATGTTCGGAAAAAGTTACGATATAAGGTACATGGATTTTGTGTGCGTCGACCAGCTTGGCAGACTGATTCGGCCATCGTATGTAACACAGCATTTTAGTGATATCATCAAGAAGTATGGGCTGCGCAAAATTCGCTATCACGACCTTCGATACACAATGGCTAGTATACTCATTAGCCACGATGTACCACTTATCAATGTTTCCAACTTCCTTGGGCATAGTGACATCAGCACTACGGCTAACATTTACGCCCATCTGGACAAGGCCAGCAAACAGGCCAGCGCAGATATTATCACGGGTATTTTTGATAATAAGAGCGAGGGGTAAAGATGGCGAAGTATCTCAGCGCAGACGAGTTGTACCGTTACCTGCATATCTCAAAGCGAAAGTTGAAGTATTTGCTGGAGAACGATTATATTCCGTGCATTGATACCGGGAAAAAGACGCATCGATTCCTGATAAAGGCAAGCGATGCGAAGGAGTTTAAGCGCAGAATGGATACTGAGGCGGAATTTCTGTCGGAGCTATACGGGCAATTTAATTCTGATATCTACAAGCCGAGGAAGAAATTGATTGAGCCTACGCCAGAGAATTGCGCGGCATTTCAAGATTTTTTGACGATGAAGTGGGCCGACTATCCTGACGCCCTGCCCACAAAGCTGGCCGCTGAATTGATTGGCTGTGCGCCCCAAAGGGTGGGGGATTGGATGCGGAAGGGGGTAATCAGCAGCGTCAGTGTGGGCGGGATGCGGTACTGTGGGAAAGCAGAGTTTATTGCTTACTGTGCCTCGCCGGAGATGTTGAGGAAACCAGGAGTGGAAAAATATAGGGAACTGATAGCAGAGTTTCTGTGTATGACTTCTTAACTTCAGGTGCGCAATAGGTACGGCACGATAACATCATAGAATTTCTTGCTCCATTCCGCGTGAAAGCGAGCCATCTGTAGCCAATCCACCTCATGCTCTATACTTACATTGTTCAGCATATAGTACACTTTTGACGACTTGATATCGTCGCCACGGCTCCATTGGAGGGCTATCCCAAGCGCAGACTCAATCTCTCCCTTGTGTTTTATCAGCGCGTCAAATGTCTGTTTGTTAACGTCCCGGTCTGCGTGACCAAGATAAACCTCCACCCGGGCAGAGTCATAGTTCGCAACACAGCACAAATTAAAACCATTAACACCAAAGAACCTATTTACCCAGTTCATGCTGGACGGATTGACATTGCTGAAAGGGCCGTTTTCTCCGTGGGCCTCTTTAATAATCGGCAGCGCGTATGCCCAATACTGCCTCCTCAGAGCATAACGTGGGCCATTCTCATCCTCCAGGGCCTCGCTTTCATCCCGGAGATAGAACACAAGGTCTGAAGGGTCGGCGTCATATAACTTGAATACACGGTTCAGGACAGAAAGCTTGCTTTGTGTGCTTGTATTTGTCAACACATAAATCCCATCGCCGATCTCCACCGATTTAAGCAGTTCATGGGGGCCTATGGAGAAGTGGTAGCCGATGTTTTCATCGGAGGATACTGCCAGCCGTGTTATGACGGACTTGTCCTCTGCATACAAGATCTGAAACATCTTCTGGAACATCTCCACCCAACTGGTCACCGGCTGTTCGGCGTTTTTGTAGCGGAACCGGATAATCGTCCGGCCGCTCAAATTCTCGTCATCATCCAAAGTATAGGTGTCCATTTGCTTTTCCTGCGGCTTGAAAGTGGTAACAGGCGCCGCCCAGATCTCAATGGCCCGCCCGCGCAGATACTGACTGCGGTCCTCTAACTCTGTCAGGGTCCATTTCTCTTTTTTGCTGATATATGTATTCATCCGAAGGCCGCTGTCATCAAAACCATTCTTCATGCTCTTCTTTTCAAGGAAGGAGCTGTTGCTGTAGGCAGAGTTATAGGCGGTCAGCGTCAAGTTGGCGATTCTATGCAGCCACTGCTCGTGTATCTGTTCATAGTCCTCGCCAAGCTCCCTGATCCACGCGGGTGTGAGATGCTGGGGCATGATGTGTTCGATGGAATACGTTCCATTGTCGCAGTGGGCATAAATGTCCTTGTCTTCCAGCGTGCCATAGTTTTCCAGGCGCTCCAGAATGTAAACCTTGTTTTTGTTGGTCATCTGGTAGACCTGGCGCTCCGTAAAGCTTGCGCCGAATTCTTCGTCATCCGGGAAACGCGCCCTTTCCTTTTTTGAGAGAAACGCGTATTTGAATTTATCCACATAATCCTTTTCCGTGCCGTCATAGCGGGTGATCTCCCGGTGCAGCATAAGGAAAATCTTGTTCAGGGCGTTGGTGGGCAAATCGCAGATGTTCCGGCGGAACAGGTAATTTTCGGCAATCAGAAAAATCTCCGTGACTTCTGAAATACTCAGAGTACCCTCATCGTGCAGACGCAGGACTTCCAAGAAAAACGGCCGGGTGACCGTTGTTTCCAAACGATTCAGACGGATGATGCAAGCATTCAAAGCCTTGCTTGCGGTGCCGCCTTTCAGCAAGACCTGATACCGCTGGGCATACCCGAGGAGCTCTCTGAGTAAAGGTTCTGTTTCCATTTTACCCAGCTCCACATACTCTTTGAAATTCACATAGACGCGCTTCTGTGAGGGAATGGACTGCTGCTTTAAGCTGAGATAGTCTCGAATGAAAGAGCTGGCATCATAGCCTGTGCACTCCTCAATGCGGTTCCAATACTTTTCATAATAGACTTCCTGTTCCTTTGAAGGTAGACCCATCAGGACAAAGTTGCGAATCTTGTCGCCCTCGCTTAAATCAAGGCCAGTAGAGTTGAGGCTTTCAAAAATGAGCTGGGGGTTATCCTCGTTGTTCAGCCGGATATCAATGACCTCCAGCCTGCAAATTGCGTCAAAAAGCTCATCGATGGTAATCTCCTGTTTCTGGATGCGGTCATAGAAATAGCTGTAGTTTGCTGTCAGGTTGGAATCCTTTATGTGCTCCTTTTTGTCCTCAAACAGCTTTCCCAGCGCGCGCTGGTCATTCTTGACAGGCTTGAGCTTGATGCGCGTCTCCTCCGGCTGGAACTTGTCCACAAGGTACCCCTCATAGATTTCTTGGGTCAAAGAGGGTGTGGCCGGAATGATCACGCCTTCCTTTGTTAAGTTGTATATGGCAAGGAGCAGGAGGGACACGGTAGTAAGCCGCTGCTGTCCATCGATCACAAGAAACTCGGTATAGCGGCCATCCGGGTTAAAGACCGACACGATGCTTCCAAAGAAGTGGCTTTTTCGCCCATTCCGGATTATTTTCAGCAGATCGTCGAAAAGCTGTTTGCAGTTTTCCGTTTTCCAGTTATAGTTCCGCTGGTAGACCGGGATGACAAAGCGCTTTTTAGCCCCTTCCATATATTCTATCAGCCTTGATTCCGAGCCTCTCATAATGATTCCTCCTTCTATGTTTCTATCGTGCAAAAGTCAAACTCGTTTTCAATCTCCTAACTGTTATGGAAAAGAGCCGCAAAGTTTCCCTTGCAGCTCTCTTGCGCGGTACGAACCGCCTTGGCGGAGATGAAGAGATTTGAACTCTTGCGCCGGGGAACTCCCGACCTACCGCATTTCGAGTGCGGACCCTTCAACCACTTGGGTACATCTCCGTATATGAAATTGTGTCGTTTGCTATCTTAGAATTGACCTTAGAACTCGACCAGCCCCGCGACCGCCGAATTCCAAAATCCCCAGCATTTCCGCGGCCTCCCGGCCTCTCTCGTTCCACTCACCCCACAGAATTTCGAGTCAGTCACGTTATGACCACTTCGATACGTCTCCGTATATAAAATTGTGTCGCTTGCTATCTTAGAATTTCTTTAAACCCAGCTACCCCGGTGACCATCAACTTCCTTGTGTTCCCCAAACTTCCCGTCCAGCCTGGCCCTACTCGCCTCACCAGGCCATACACTTCCGTGCACACTATATAGAGAAAAACCTGTCCAGCACCGGCTAACAGCCATAAGCGCTTTGCGCTCTTTCCAACACCTTTGGCCTGTATCCATTTTACCCCAAATGCACCCAAAAGTCAAGCACAGTAAATTTTTTTTGAAAAACCCCTTGACTTTCCCCTTGCGTCATAGTTTATACTAAGCCCTGTTAGGAGGGATTACCGTGAAAACCGTGCGCCAGGTCAGCCAGTTGGCCGGGATCAGCGTGCGTACGCTGCACCACTATGACGCCATAGGGCTGCTTAAGCCCAGCGCGGTCACAGCCGCGGGCTACCGTCTGTATGACGATGCAGCCCTACAGCGCCTGCAAATCATCCTGCTGTTTCGGGTGCTGGAGTTCCCCCTCCGGGAGATCAAAGCGATCCTGGAGAGCCCGTCTTTTGACAGCCGGCGGGCCCTGGAACAGCAAATCACCCTGCTCACACTGAAGAAGGAACGGCTGGAGAACCTGATCGAGCTGGCGCAGGGCATTAAAACGATAGGAGTGGACAATATGGATTTTACCCCGTTTGATACCAGCAAAATTGACCGGTATGCCGCCCAGGCAAAGGCAACCTATGGAAAAACAACCGAATACCAGGCCTTTGAGGAAAAGTCCGCGGGCCGTACCCCCGAAGAGGAGCAAAAGCTCCATGTCCGGTTAATGGCCATCTTCGCCGGGTTCGGCCAAATGCGGCAGTTGCCCCCTAAAGCGGTGCCAGTGCAGGCCAAAGTGCGAGAACTGCAAGCGTTTATCACCCAGCACTTTTACCCCTGCTCCGACCAGACCCTATGCGGGCTGGGCCACCTCTATGCGGAAGGCGGCCAGATGACGGCCAATATCGATAAGGCCGGTGGGCCGGGCACAGGGGCATTCGCCTGCCAAGCCATCCTTGCCTGCTGTGGGGAGGATGGGGAAGAGGCGTGACCGGCACCTCCCTGGCCGCCTTCGGGAAAACACGGCCCTGCTTTCCAGGGCCGTGCTTTTTCCTGCAAGAAAAAGAAAAAAGAAATATTTTGAAAAAACCATTGACATATCATGGTGGATTGTGGTATCATAGTTCGCAGAGAGTTGGAGAGGTGTCCGAGTGGTTTAAGGAGCTAGTCTTGAAAACTAGTGATCCCGTAAGGGACCAAGAGTTCGAATCTCTTCCTCTCCGCCAAATCGCCTGTAAGCTTTTTTAAATAAAAGTCCTGTATTTTGTAGGACAACCACCCTGGAGAAGTACCCAAGTGGTGAAGGGGCTCCCCTGCTAAGGGAGTAGGTCGGGAAACCGGCGCGAGGGTTCAAATCCCTCCTTCTCCGCCATTCTGCGGATATAAAAAAGATATTCGCTCAAAAAACCGCGCGGCTGCGCGGTTTTTTAATGCTCGAAAGCCTGGATTTCAAAAGTGCCGAAACGTGGATGTAAAACCGGCCTTTTGGCTTTCCGGCAGGAAGTGAACCCTTGCAACAACAGATTAAGTAAAAACGTGGAAGGCCAGCACGGAGGGATTGCTAGCCCTCTCATTATAGAAATACATAGCCGGCCGCTGGAGAGTAATCTCCAGCGGCCGGCCTTTTCATTTTCAAGAGAACGACGTTAATAAAAATCAAGATAACAGCAAAGCATTACCTGTTCCCTACCTGCGCTCTGTCCAATTGGGATAAGAGATTCAAAAGCATCTTTAGTGGGTATTTCTTTAAGTTTGGTCTGGACTTCTCAAAATCTTGTGGTATCCTTGTGGTCAAGAAAAAATCCAAGAAAGGATGAGATCTATGAAGAAAATCCTAACTGGCCTCCTGACCACAGCCCTCTTAGTGAGCGTTAATGGGTGCCAGACAATACCTCCAGACTCAGAGCCTGCACAGCAGGCCCTCATGGTAAAGGCTGAATCAACCCCGGCATCTGACCAAGCTGCTATCAATATAGCTGCCACTCTTGGGCAGATCATCGCCGGAATAAATTTCAAACCGGCAGTATCAATATTCAAAAAGACCGTTACTAAAAATGAAAGCGACACGCAAAACCATGCTACCAATACGAAACAAGAAAGTTCACAGGCACCTATTTTCGGTATAGAAAATTCCCACACACAAGGCGCAGAACCCATCGAACCGTCAAAGGTAGTAGACCCCACGCCTACGCCAAAGCAACCTGATACCAAACCGGATGACTCTCTGACAGTTACCGTGAAAGCAACTTCCACTCCCCTACCAGCGGCTACACCAACTTCGGCCCCTACGCCGAAGCCACCAGCACCCACGCCTATACCGGAGCCGGTCGTAGAGGAGTCCTCCTTCGACATCGGCTACTGGATAAGTTACGCACAAAGCTATGCTCAGGGCCTTGGCCCGCGGCTGGAGAGCAACGCGGTAGATTGCTGGGAGAACCCCATAGGGGCCGGGCCACACAGCACTTGCCTGGAGAGGGACATCAGCAGTAGGCTGAATCGGTACGCGAACGACCCGGACATCACTGATGTGTGTATCTGGTACAAGTCCTCTGGTGGGAACTGTTACGAAATCTATATCGGGTACGCTTGATGGAAGAGCAAATACTAACCTCCAACTCTGAGTGCATCGCAAATCGCGGTACACTTTTTCTTTGCCATTCATCGCCGCCTGTCGGCCCCTGACAGCCCCTGTGCGACCCCGTGTCAGGGCTTGCAGGGCTGGGTCGAGAAAACACTCGGCTCTACTCCCGCGCGGGCCGTGTCGGGGCATTGTTGGCCCGGTTTGAAAAGGTGCCAATTTCCAGCGAATATGGGTGGTATAGGCAAGGTCGAAAAGCAAGCAGGAGAAAGGAGATAGGGGTGCTATGCTCCCCATCTCCGGGTCACAACGCCCGGCAACGCCGGTCGTTTCAAGGGATTCAGAGCTTTCAAGAGCGCAAGATAAAATGGGGTTGCTAATTCCGAGGTTCCCGAAAAACAGGGTTGCAAGTCCCATAATTGGCTGTGCAACGGCAAATACCCAGGGGGGGTTGCTATATAAATTGTGAAAAAGAAACCGCCTCCGCCAAGAGGGGGCTATGCCCTCTCGGTGGAAGGTGCTACCTGTCACCATGATAAGTCTAGTGAACTACCCAATAGAAGATGGTATACTACAGAAAAGAAAAATTCACATACGATCAACCTAAAATGCGGTCAACGGTTTCTCTGAGTGCATCAGTAAACTCCTCCAAATCATCCAAGGAAATAACCTCATTATTGATAAGCGCAATTATATTCCAAACCATATCAGTCCGGGTCAATCGTAATTGGACGCCCGGACTCCGCTTGTCCTCTTTTATGCGCTTTTCCAAATGCCAAAACTTATCAGACGGATTGCCTTCTCCGTTCAATATCTCCATATACTTTTGGTTGAGCCTGTCCATGTAGGCTTCCTGCCAACCGGGTAATTTTTCCTTGAAAAGTTTCCAGTCCTGTTTTGTGAATCTTCGCTCTTCCACAATCATATCCTCCTATCGCCTGTTCTCCGGTAAATTTGTGTCGCCCCAGGTTTTCATGTAAGCAATCACATCCATAAAGCTCCTACCCAGTTCCGTCAGCGTATACTCCACCCTTGGCGGCACCTCATGAAAGTCATGGCGAACAAGGAATCCGTCCGCCTCCAACTCCCGTAGCTGCTTTGTCAGCGAGGATTCCGTAATCTCCCCCAACTGCCGCCGCAGCGCGCCGAAACGCCGGATATCGTGGAATGAGATGTAGTAGAGAATCTCCAGTTTCCACTTGCCACCCAATATCTTTTGCAGCGTGGACATAGTCTTGCAGCGCTCAACCGCTTGCTCGGTTTTTCTCATAGGGCAACACCTCCTTGTCAACATTATAACTCCCGGCGCAGTAAGAATCAATGTACTACAAAAAAGTACCGTACTTGAATTTATCTCGTATCGAGTTATAATGGGTGCAAACGAAGGAGGTTTTCATCATGAAATTTACCGGAACTATCTGGCGTCCGCCCTATGAGGTGTCCTCGCTGCTGCTGGAAGTCACGGCAGGCTGCACACACCATGAGTGCAAATTCTGCACCCTCTATAACGACCTGCCGTTCAAATTCAGAATGTCGCCCATGGAGGACATTGAGTGCGACTTGCAGGAAGTAGCCGATACTCTGACACAGTGGGAAGGCTTTCAGTTTGACCGGGCCTTTCTCACCGGCGCGAATCCATTTGTGCTGAAAACCGAGCGTCTGCTGACTATCGCTAAGTTAATCCGCAAATATGTACCCACCGTCCAGACCATAGGCTGTTTTGCGCGGGTTACCGATGTAACCTTAAAGTCTGACAGCGACCTGACCGCACTGGCCCAGGTCGGGTATGACAGCCTGACCATCGGCATTGAAACCGGCGACGACGAGGCCCTGCGCTTTATGAACAAAGGTTACGCCCCCGCTGACATTGTGGAGCAGTGTACCCGGCTGGACAGGGCCGGTATACGTTACAATTTCTTCTATCTTGCGAGTATCTCCGGTGCGGGCCGGGGCGAGATCGGCGCGAAAGCTACCGCCACTGTCTGCAATCAGTTGCACCCTCAGTTAATTGGGGCCAATATGCTGACTATCTATCCAGACTCCGAGCTTTATCAGGAGATTCAGCGTGGCAACTGGCAGGAGGAAAGCGAGGTTGAGAAGTACCGGGAGATCCGCACGTTGATTGAAAGCCTTGATATTCCCACACAGTTTGCCGCGCTGGGTGTAGCTTTGCAAAAAAACCGCAAAATAATTTCAAATTATCTGCAAAAAAAGAAGAGCGCTTAAATGGTAAAATAAACCGTTTAAGCGCTCTTACTTTTTAGAAATCAGTTTGGCTTTTTCCTGCGGTTTCCGTGTTCCTCCAGGATCAGGTTTTGTCCTGTCCTGGGCTGCTGGTTCGGTATGTATTCCAGCAGCTCCGACAGGTCGCAATCTAAAGCTTCACAGATTTTGTCCAGGTGGTCGAAGCTTACCCGCTCGGCTACTTCTTGATATAAATCGCTGATAGTGCCGGGCCGGATGCCTGTTTCCCTGGCCAGCTTAGATTGTTTCCACCGGCGTTCGCCGAGGATTCTGGATAGATGAATTTTAATCATCTTTCATGCCCCTTTATTGGGCATTTTACCAGAAAGAGTATAATTTGTCCGCACTTTGTAAGGTTGTGACAAATATCGTAAGAGCCTTACAATATCTGTTAGAAATTGCGGATAATCAGCTCTGCATAGTGCTTTTTGTTGTTCCCGCTGCCGGACAGGTTTTCCCTGCGTTCCACCCTTTCAATATTATAGCCCATATACAATTCCCGCACCTCGGGGCAGTCATTGTAGGAGAGGATAAAACGGCCCTTAAGAGGCTCCAGAGAGGCCCGTAAACGCTGGTGGTCATCGGGGGTAAAGGGGGAGTCATAATACCCCTCGGTGCCAATATACGGCGGGTCAAGATAGAACAGCGCGGCCTTGCGGTCATACACCCGGATAAGGTCTGCAAAGTCCTTGTGTTCTATGTTCACGCCCCGGAGCCGTTCTTTTATGGCGGTTAAGCGTTCAACCGCATTGTCTACCATCTTTTTACTGGTTCCATAGGTTCTGTGCTCACTGCCAAAGCTCAGCTTGACCATATAGAAAAACCGGGCGGCCCGCTGGATATCTGTAAGCCCCCGCATATCAGCCTGGGCCACATAGTCAAAAAACTGCTCCCTGGAGGACAGCAGCCAGTCAAATTCCCGCTGCAGCTCCCCACAGTGATACTTTACACAGCGGAACAGGTTCACCAGATCGCCGTTGATATCGTTATAGACCTCCAGCTGGCCCGCCTGCCTTTCCTTGGCGAAAAGCACCCAGGCCGCGCCGCCGAACACTTCAATATACCGCTCCACCTTATCCTTGGGGAAGCGCTCTAAAATGGCTTTGCGCAGGGTACGCTTGCCGCCGATCCAGCCCATAAAGCTGTCCATATAATAGTCCATCCCTTTCTGTAAATTAAGGGGCCAGAATCCTCGGGCGGACTACCGAAGGGCAGCAGGCTATTTCAGCTTTTCCGCGATCCGCTTGGCAAGCACAGCGGCCTTGCACTCGCTATGGGTCAAGCCCAGCTTGCCGCCGCCCACGCCGGAGATAATACCTTTCTCCACCAGCTCCCGGATATCCTCCCGCCAGTAGCTGGGCACCTCATCCAGGGTGTTGTAGGTGGGGTTGATCTCGTCGTACATTTTCTTAAACTGCTTGCCGTCCATGATGCTTTCCTCCTTTGCCGCCGGGTCTTTTGCCGAGGCAATTTTGTTGATGTAGTCCAGGCACACCCAGCCCTCGCCACAATAGCCCCAGTTGCCATCCTCTTTGGTAATGGTGAGCACTGTGCCGTCCTCAAAAGCCTTAATGACCGATCCGCTTACCGGGGCCGTGCGGCAGTTGAGGCCGTCATCGGCGTTTACCTGGCCCTGGTACGGCTTAAAGGGCTCAGAGGATACGCTGCTCAGTTTCCGATTGACTTCTTTGGCAATCTGCCCCAGCCGGTTATAGATATAATCACCGGGACAGGACTTGTTGGCGTAGTCCCGATGGACTGTCAGGTTGCAGCCATTCAGATGATTCATGCGGGTGTTTTTGTCCGTAGACCACACCAGCTTCTTGATGCCGTTGCGCCTGCAAATGTCCGCACACAGCTCAATGAGGGACTTCCACACATTGGCGTTAATGGCGTAGGGGTAGAAAGCATCGCTTGCGCACTCAATGGTAATGGCCCGGTTATCGTTTGCAGCGCTGCTGGAGCACCAGGAGCGGTCGCTTTCGTCCACAATGGTGCATATGCGGCCATCGGGGCCTATGCCATAGTTGCAGCTGGCCCCCAGCCCCGGATTGTTAAAATGGGAACACAGGGCCTCCACCCCCATTTGCCCCACCACACAATGGATGGTGATGGTGTCGATTGCATGATCGCGGGGACTATTGCGGTTAGGGCTTATCACCCGCATACAGCTTAAAGCGCTGTTACTCATCCCGCACCCCTTTCTCCGGCTCGAAAATTTCACCGGGCAGCAGGATGGTGTCCCTGGAGGCCCGCACCTTTTCGATCAGCTCATGGATGGGTGCGGCCCCTGCGGACAGGATAAGGCCCGTCATAATGTAGGCCACGGCGGGCAGCTGGGCTGTGTAGCCGAACATGGCGAACACGTCCAGCCTAAAGAGGAAAGCGAACAGGACGCCCAGCAGGGCGGCCCATACCGGGGCCTTGACATACCCCATAACTTTTTCGCCCACGATGTCCTTTACCCTGTCCACCAAAAACTGCACCAGGATAGCAAATACCAGCATAATGGCTACGGCCTTTGAAGTTTCCAACATGAAAAATCTCTCCTTTGTAAATGTATTTTTGCACCGTTTACAGGCCCTTTACACGGGCCAAAAGCTGCCCATTTTGACCGCCCCCTTTTTTGCGCATATGAAAAAAGGCTGGGGAAAACAGTAAATCGCTTTGCGATTAACTGTCACCCCAGCTTTTCCACTCTAAATTTTCACACCCACCAGCCTTGCAATGTGCCGCAGGTCATCCACCGGCGCATTGTAAAAAGCCTCATTCCAGAGCCAGTGTTCCTCATTGTCAGGCCGCTTATAGCGCCCACAAACAGGGTCGGCCCATACCTTTTCCCACTGCCCCGCTGCCCTGCCTTTACGGGCCTCCTGCGGCCCCAGGCGGGCTAGGATAAGCGTCACCAGAGTACCCCGTATCTTGCCCAGCCCGTCATCGTCCTGGACAAAATAGTCTTTCGTGTTCTGGCTGGCGGCGGCGCACAGCTTCCTGTTTTTCCAAAAGAGAAAGCCCTCCCGGCAGTCTAAA
>NZ_JAWXXJ010000046.1:0-12664 GCF_034335085.1 Acutalibacter caecimuris
TGGAGAGGTATTGCCACTCGTTATGCCAAAACCTCGGATGCTTTTATCGCCGCGGTACACGTCCGTTGTATCGCCATTTGGGCTGCTATCCGTACTTAATTCGTGTAGACACTATCTAGCATAACCTCATGGGAATTTCACCCCGGCATGGTTCTCATGCAGCCCTACCCATTGCCTGCGACGCTCTTAACGCTCGGACTGTGGCTGTAAGGAAGTATCATTGTATATTCTGCGTGTCGTCGCCCGCAAGCCGCTACACTTGCTTTCCGGCGCGGTGTTGGTCGCTCGGCTGTCCGGGTGGGGATAATCCCGCCCGGATAGCGTCATGGCGCACCCGCCGTATGGCTCGGCGCAAAAGGAACGTATCCGATTTGCCCTATGCTGCGCCGCCGTTATCTTGCGCCGCTTTCTTTTTCAAGGTTCAAAATGGCTGTGCTGCCCGCGTCAGCAGCGGAACGGAAAAGGGGGTGAGAGAAAGCGTCCCGCCGCCGCTGTGGTTTATTCCTCTGTCCTAAAGGTGAGGACAGCCATCATCAGTTTTGCTTGCAGCCGTTCCCGAATGTCGTGGTCTACGCCGAAATAGACGTTCCCGCGCTCGTCGTACAGCTTCCGCATGGAGAGGCGGGCTATGTAGCCGCTGAAATGCTGCAAGACAATCTTCATGGCGTCCGGGTCGCCCTTTGTCGCTGCCACAATGACAGGATAGGGAACAAGGGCATTTTCCGGATAGCCGGGTTCGTTACCATTCGTCCCATTCATCAGCATTTTCCTCCAGATATTTTCTTAGCAGCTCAAAAGAGCTTGTCCGCCTGTACTGTATCGTGCTTCTCGACGTGTTGAACAGCTCCGCAATCTCGGTGTCGTTCATTCCCTCGAAATAGTACAGGAGTACGGCTTTGCGCTTTTCTTCCGGCAAAGTACGGATTGCTTCAAGAAGCAGCTTCGGCGTGATTTTCTTCCCGGCTTTCTCAAAGACGGTTTCGGCGGTTTCCCGTTTGAAATATTCATCAAAGGTATGAAGCTGCCGCGCTTCGTCTAAGGGCAAATCGGAAATACTGGTCTATGTTGGCACAGAAAGACGAGGACAAGCTGCTGAAACGGCTGCTCAATGCCAGCGACAGAGAAAGAAACTCTGCGAAGAAAAAGCAGGCTGCGGAGCTGAAAAAGGCGGAAAAGCGTAAAGCCGAGGTTGACGGGCTGTTTGCTAAAATGTATGAGGACTGGTCTGCCGGACGCATAACCGAGTATAATTTCAATATGCTGTCCGAGAAGTACCAGAACGAGCAAAAGGAGCTTGAAACAAAAATAAGACAGCTTCACGAAATGATGGAAGCCGCCGTACAGACCGCAGCGGATGCTGAAAAGTGGATTGCCCTAATGAAACAGTATGTCAACCCTGTGGAGCTGACCGCCGAACTTCTGAACACTCTAATTGAAAAAATAACCGTCCACGAAGCTGTCAAGGGCGAGGACGGAAGTCGTGAGCAGGAAGTAGAAATCTACTACCGCTTCATCGGCAAAATCGACTGACCTTTCTTTTTTTACCCAACAATATCTTTAATTAAGGGAAACGGGAAAAAGCTTGCCGGATATCGCCCTTTTAAACCGGTTGGCGGCAGAACTGCGGGCCAGCGTGGTTGAAATATTGAGCGGTGAATCATTAAATGTGGCCCGCAGCAGTAATTTGGACGGGAGCGGGGCCGGTGGGGAAGAAACAGCGGAGAGCAAGCCTTGTTCTCTGGAACTTCCGCCTCCGGGGGAATTGATGGTACCTGCTTATCTGTTCGGCAGCAATTTGGAGCACACGCGCTCCTGCATACAGGGGGGCTTGTCCGCCCAGATGTTGCGAAACCGGAAATTCGCCGGGAAACCCTTGGCTTGTAATGGCTGCGCTATGGAATGGTATCCCATTGGACAGCGTGCGGTCTTTACCTTTGACCAGCCCTATACCCGCCACGGGGAAGGGTATCATATGAACCGGATATTGGAGTGCAATTCCCTGTGCATCCTCAACCCGCATTTGGGACAAAGCGCGGGGCTGGGGCAGCATGGCCTTGCCATTCGGCAGGGGGAAACCTACCTGTTTGGCGCGGTGGTACGGGCCGGGAAAAAGCTGACCCTATCCGTGGCGCTGACAGACCGGGCGGGAAACCTGGTGTATGACTGCCGCACCCTGACGGTGGAGGCGGCGGAGTGGGAACGCTACGAAATAGAGCTTACCCCCCATGCCGCTGATCCGAACGCGGACATCCGCATTTACTGGGACGAGGAGGGCGCTGCCTGCTTTGGGGCACTCTCCCTGATGCCGAAGGACAATTTCCGGGGGATGCGCCGGGATGTAATAGAAAAGATGGGGGAAATGGGGATCAAAGTGCTGCGCTGGCCGGGTGGGAATTTTGCCGGGGAGTACAACTGGATGGACGGGCTGCTCCCGGTAGATATGCGGGCGCCTTTTCAGTCCTATCTGGGACTGGAAACCCAGCCCCATACGATGGGGTATGACTATCACGAGATCAATACGGACGATTTTATCGCGCTGTGCAGGGAAATTGGGGCAGAACCATTTATTACCATTAACCCGTGCTGGAACACGCCGGAGGAAAATGCGGCCTGGGTAGAATACTGCAACGGTGACAG
Source organism: Acutalibacter caecimuris (assembly GCF_034335085.1). NCBI lineage: Bacteria > Bacillati > Bacillota > Clostridia > Eubacteriales > Acutalibacteraceae > Acutalibacter > Acutalibacter caecimuris. The sequence continues at coordinate 2,638 of NZ_JAWXXJ010000046.1, forward strand.
TTCTACAAAATATGGGCGCCTTAGGGCGGAACGGGGGTATGAGGAACCCTATCATGTGCAGCTATGGTCTTTAGGGAATGAATTTGGCTATGGCCATATGGAAGGGGACAACACCCCCGGCGGTTACTGCCAGACTGCCCTGGAAAATGGCAGGAAAATGCTGGAAACCTCTCCGAACCTCAGCCTATGTTCCTCGGGGCCATACCCCAGCAAGGAGTGGGCGGAGTTGTCTGCGCGCCCCCTTTCCAGCATTGCGCAGTTGGTTTCCCAGCACTACTACGGATATGCGCCCTGCTACACCAGCCTCTCCACGGTGGAGCAGGAATACAACCGGTGCATAGCGTCTGTTTCACGGATGCGCGAGCTCATCCACCAGTCCCGGAAATGGCTGGAGTCCAACGTGCGGATTTCGCTGGACGAGTGGAACGTTTGGTATGCCTGGTACCGACCCTCCAGCGTGACAGACGGCATTTATGCTGCGCTGGCCATGCACTTGCTGATGGAAGAGGCGGAAAAGAGCGGCATAGCCGTTGCCTGCCATTTTCAGGCGGTGAATGAAGGGATGCTGTGCGTGGGGCCGGAGGGGGTTACGATGACGGCGCAGGGGCAGGTATTTTCCCTGATGAAACACCACGCGGGGAACCGGCTGTGCTTTGCCTCGCAGGAGGCGGTAGTTACCAGCAGCCCGGAGGGCGGGTTTATAGCCACGGTGGTAAACGCCTCGTTCCACAGGGAGAAAACCATGGATATCCCTGGGGACAGCGCTTGCCGGGAGGCGGTGCTTTATTCCAGCGCGACGGTCCTGCCTCCTTCAGCCTTTGAGAAAAAAGATGTTTTGGAGGCAGCCCAGGCGGCCCATTCTCTGCGTATGCCGCCACACAGTGTTTTGTTTTTGCGTTTCTAATGCCGGCCTGGCGGCTGGATATGAAAAGGGGAGGGGGCCATGCACAAAGGTGGAAGAGGGAAACGAGGACGGTTTCCCCTTGTGGCGAAGTTGGCCCTGCTGGGCACGTTTGCCTTATTGCTATGGGTTTCTGCCCGGGCTGTGGAGGAGGGTCCCGGTTTCCAAGCCCTGCCGGCCCTGCCAGCGGCCAAGCTGCAATGAGCGTTGATTACCCGGGACGGCGGGGAACTGTGGGAATATGACTGCCTGCTGCCAGGCCCCAGCCGTTTGGAGGAGTTGACGGGAACGCCGGTGGAGGTTACGGTATGTACGGCGGATAGATTTATGAACCTGATTGCCGCCGGTGTGCCTTTGGACATAGCCACCCAGTGCTATGCAGACCCCAAGCTAAAACGGTTCGAGATGTCCGGCAAAACGGAAAATTTGCAGCATTTGCTGAAACGGGAAGTGCCGGGATTCCGGCTGCCCCAGGAATTCCGGGACTGGTGCGGGAACACCAAGGGGGATGTGTATGCCTATCCCCACACCATAGCCACCGGCAGGGCACAGGAAACGCCGCTTGCTGGGGTTGTAATGCTGGCCAACCGGAAACTTATGGACGCCTACGCCATCCCCAGCGGCAGTTTTGGTTGCAAAGAGGAGGCCGTGGACGCCCTAAAGGCCATTCGGAAGGCGGAACCGGGTGTGATACCCAGTTACATAGACTTGATTTCTTTGCAGCAGATGTTTGGGGCCAGGGCTCTGGACCAGGAGGGGGAGTGGCAGGATATATTCTTCCAGGAGGAATCCCTGGAGGCTTTGAAGTACATGAACCAGCTCTATGGGGAGCGGCTCCTCAGCCAGGACGTGTTCACCATGACCCAGCGTTACCTGCTTACCCAGTTGCGGGAAGAGAAGGTCTTTTTGGCTGCTACCGGCACCCTTTATCCCTTGTTGCAATCCTTGCCGGAGGATGACCCTATTTGGGACAGCTATGAAATTGTGGGCCCTATGGCCGCAGACGCCGGCAAGGAATTCCAGTTTAGGCAGAACTATGACGAGCAGTATGCCTCTACTATCTTCCTGGCAGGTAGCGGCTACCCTAAGGTGCAAGCACGGCTGCTGTTGTGGTTCTACGGCCAGAACATGGATTTTACAGAAGAGCAATGCCAAGCGGTAAAGGCTGCGGGCCTGGGGGCGGTTTTGGAAACCACCCCCAGCGCCCCCTGTGTGCCGGGCGGGGTCTATGAGCAGTACGCCCAGCCGTCGGTACCCTATGAGATACTGTTTGCCCATTACGCGGACACCCGGTTGGCCAACACGTTTGAGTCGGTGGAAAGCTACCGGAAGGCCCAGATTGTGCGCATCGTCGTTTCCACACCCCAGAGCGGGGTGGAGGGGATTTACCGGGAAACCCTGCTGGAAAAGAAAAGCCGGGGCCACGGGCTTATGGTACAGTGGAAACAGAACAGATACCGGCAAGCCAACCGGCTGGCAAATGCCGCGGGATGAATTCCAAAACCCTTCTGTGCGGATGTCACTCCTCGCAGAAGGGCTTTTGTGCGTTTTTCCCTGTTCGGGGATGACTGGTTCGTGTATTGGACTATTTACCGCTTGCAAATATGGGGGTATACAGGGCAACATGACAAAAAGTGTTAACAAATCCTAAATTGAAACATTTCCCTTTGGACGGTTTCACGCTATAATGGCCTCGTTCTAAAAAAGGGTCCGGGTGTTGCCAATGCGGCACCGGGACCTATAAAGAAAGGGCGCGATGCATATGGCGGCGAAAGCGGCCGGCAAAAGACTGAGCAAAAAGGAAACCCCGATGTTGACCTGGAGGCGGATTAGCCGCAACTGGGGGCTCTACCTGCTGCTGCTCCCGGCGGTGGTACTGTTGTTTATGTTTACGTACATCCCCATGTACGGCATACAAATTGCCTTTAAGGATTTCACCCCCAAGGCGGGCATTGAGGGGAGCCCGTGGGTCGGCTTGCAGCATTTCCAGACTTTTTTCAATTCGTTCCAGGTAAAATCACTTTTTACAAACACCATTTCCCTAAGCCTGTACAGCCTGGTTGCCGGGTTCCCGTTCCCTATCCTTCTGGCCCTGGCCATGAACCAGATACGGGTGAAACGCTTTAAGCAGACCTTGCAGGTAGCCACCTACCTGCCCCACTTTATTTCTACCGTGGTTATGGTTGGTATGCTGCTGGTATGGCTTTCCCCCAGCAATGGCCTTTACGGAAACCTGGCAAAGCTTATCGGTATTAAAGAGGCGCCCAATATTTTGGGCATGGCGGGCGCTTTCCAAAGCATTTATGTGTGGAGCGATGTGTGGCAGCACGCTGGCTGGGACAGCATTATCTACATAGCGGCGCTGGCTGCGGTGGACCCGGCCCTGTATGAGGCGGCCACGGTGGATGGCGCAGGGAAATGGCAGAAGATCAAGTATATTGATATCCCCTTCCTGCTTCCCACGGCGGTGATCCTTTTGATCATGCGGGCCGGAAGTATTGTGAACGTGGGCTTTGAGAAGGTGTATCTGATGCAGAACCCCTTGAACACGATGGTCAGTGAAGTCATTGCCACCTATGTGTACAAGGTCGGTATTATCAGCAACCAGTATGGCCTTTCAGCCGCTGTGGGCCTGTTCAACAACATCATCAACTTTATCCTGCTTTTGCTGGTGAACCAGGTTTCCAAGAAGATGAACGATACCAGCCTGTTCTAGGCGGTTATGCAGACTAGGAGGGATTACTATGGCAAGCCTGGGTTCTATCAAGCGCCAGGTAACGCGGAACGACCTGATATTTAATATCATTCTCTATGGGATAAGCGCATTTATCCTGCTTATCGTGATCTACCCCATGTACTTTATCATCATCGCCTCCTTCAGCAACCCTACGGAGGTAGCCAACGGCAAGGTGTGGTTTGTCCCCAGCCAGTTTACGGTGGACGGCTATAAAGAGATTATGCGCCATGCAGAGTTGTGGGTGGGGTACCGGAACACCATTGTTTACACGGCCCTGGGGACAGTCATTGGGTTGGCGGTCAACATACTCGCCGCTTATGCCCTGTCCCGCCGGGATTTAGTGGGGCGCAGGGTATTCACACTTTTCTTTGTCTTTACCATGTTCTTTGGCGGCGGGCTGATCCCCACCTATTTTACCATTCGGAATTTTGGCCTCTATGATACCATTTGGGTCATGGTGCTACCCTTCTCTGTGGCCGTGTACCATATTATCATTGCCCGCACCTTTTTTGACAGCAGCCTGCCCCAGGGGATTCTGGACGCGGCCATGATTGATGGATGCGGGAACCTGCGGTTCTTTTTCCAAATCGCGCTGCCCTTGTCTAAAGCGGTTCTGGCGGTGATTGCCCTATACACGGCCGTGGGCCAGTGGAACGCCTATTTTAACGCGTTGGTGTATATCCGTACGGAGGAGCTGAAACCGTTGCAACTGGTGGTGCGGAATATCCTGATTACCAACCAGGCTATGGCCGGTACCGGGGACGGACTGGCCGCCCAGGAAGCCCGCCGGCTCTCTGAACTGATGAAATACGCGGTGATTATCATCAGCACCGTGCCCATTATGTGTATCTACCCCTTTGTACAGAAATATTTCAGCCAGGGCATTATGATTGGCGCGATCAAAGGGTGAATTTTGTGGCATCACGGCCCGGAAAGCCGGCCGCTGTCAAATAAACTTATTTGTACTTGAAAGGAGCAGAAAATCATGAAACAAAATTGGAAAAAGGCGCTCAGCCTGTTGCTGGTACTCTGCCTGCTGGCCACCCTTTTTGCGGCCTGCGGCGGCAAAGACAACGGCAATTCTTCCAGTGGCCCTGCCGGCAACGAGGGCGGCGCGGCTGAGGACGCCAACTTTAACGCTACCGGCTATCCCATTGTCAACGAGCCGGTCACGCTGACATTCCTGTATGTAAAGGGTGCCGGCCTGCGGGATCTTAACGAGAACAGTATGTTCCAGGAGATGGAGAAGGTGACCAATGTACACATTGACTGGCAATATGCCGGCGATGCAGACTGGGGCGAGCAGAAGTCCCTGCTGCTGGCCGGCGGCGACCTGCCGGATGTATTCTTTGGTAATAACAGCCTGGGCGATGTGGACATCCTTACCAACCTGGACCTGTTTGTGCCTTTGGAGGACTATATTGAGGAGTACTGCCCCAACATCAAGGCGGCCTATGAGGCGGAACCCATTATGCGCAAGCTGATCACCCAGCCTGACGGGCATATCTACACCTTGTCCAGCAAACTGCCCCTGCGCCCCAAAGCCTGCGACGTGCCCTATATCAACCAGAAATGGCTGGATAACCTGGGGCTGGAAATGCCTACCACTGTGGACGAGTGGTACAATGTACTGAAAGCCTTTAAGGAGCAGGACGCCAACGGGAACGGCGACCTCAACGATGAGATACCCTTTGGCGGCAGCGGCAAGGGGGATATGGGCGGCTGGATACAGCTTTATTAACCCCTGGGGCGTGGTTGACAGCATAGAGGGGAATTACCTGGGCCTGGACCAGGAAACCGAAGAGCCTATCTTTATCCCGCTGACTGGCGTTATAAAGAGGCAGTGCAGTTCTTTGAGAAACTCTATGCCGAGGGCATTATGGACCGGGAATACTTTACCCAGGACGGCAGCCAGGCCGATGCCAAGCTGAAGAACGAAGAGATCGCCCTGGTAGGCACCAACATTGCCTGGGAAGTTGCCGCTGACACAAACCCCCATTCGGATGAATATGTGCCCATGCTGCCCCTAGCAGGCCCCAGGGGTGACCGCTATGCCAGGGGTAACGACGGCATTATTATCTACCGCCGCAACGAGTTCACCGTGACCACTGCCTGTGAGCATCCCGAAATTGCCATGCGCTGGGCGGACTACTATTCCTCTGACGATATCTCCATCCAGTCTTACTGGGGCCCCTTTGGCGAGGCCCTGGAGAAACAAGAGGACGGTACCATTACCTTTTTGGACCCACCTGAGGGCAAAAACGGCGATGCGTGGTATTGGGAGATCACCTGCCGGGACTACGGCCCCAAGTATGTTTCGCCGGAAACAGAGGCGAAGATCCAGTTGCCTCCTGACAGCGGGGACGGCGCCAAGCTGGCCTGCGACGAGGATTTCAAGGAGTTTGTGGCGAAACCTTATCCCCAGGTCAACTATACCCCTGAGCAGATGGACGAGATATCCAAGCTTACCGCGGACATCTATAAGTACATCAATGAGTGCTGGGCCAACTGGATTGTAAACGGTGGCTTTGAGGAGGACTGGGACGGCTACATTGCCCAGTTGAAACAGATGGGCCTGGAGCGGCTGATGGAAATTTACCAGGAGGTTTTGGAAACCTATAACGCTGAGTGAAGAACAGCGGGAAGGCTTTCGCCCACCCCTAAATGAAACAGGAAGGGGCCCGGATTTATCTCCGGGCCCCTTCTATAGGGAAAAGCCTTGAGCAAAGGGGATGTAGGGCTTATACAGAGGAAAAGGGGCGCTAGGAAAACATATTTCCACAAGAAATTGCGGATATGGGAAAACTGCACTTGACTTTCCAAAGCATAGCCATCTATACTTACTATATTCAGGAGGAATTCCTATGGAAAAGAAACTATGGCGTATCGGCAGCGTGGGCATTGGGGGGATTTCCCAGGGGGGACACCTACCTGGGATAGCCAATAGCCCGGACCTTCAACTGACAGCCGTATGCGATATCAAGCCCGAACGCATGGAATATGCGCGGGAAAAGTACGGCGTGGACGCCGCCCACTGTTTCGCTGACTATCATGACCTTATTAACTGCTCAGAAGTGGATGCGGTCGACATCTCCACATCCAATAACGCCCATTTCCAGGTAGCAAAAGCCGCTATTGAGGCTGGCAAGCCCTATTGTATTGAAAAACCCGTGACCATGACCGCGGAGGAGGCGGATATCCTGGCCAGGATGACCGCGAAAAGAAACCTGCCCAACATGGTTTGTTTCTCCTACCGGTTTAAGGCCGCGGCACGCTATATGAAACATATTTTGGAAAAGGGGTATCTGGGCCAGATCTATCACGTGTATATGCAGTACCTTCAGGCTGGCGGCGGGCCGGAGTGGGATCTGCCCCGCTCCTGGCGGTATATCAAAGAGCTTACGGGTACCGGTGCGCTGGGGGATTTGGGATGCCATGCGTTGGATCTGGTGCGCTTTGTGCTGGGTAAGGAGTACACACGGGTGGTAGGCCACACGGGCACCTACGTCACCCAGCGGAAACTGCCGGATGGCAGCGGCACCGGGAAGGTAGATGTGGATGACTTCTGCAACTATATGGCAGACATGGAGGACGGCGTATCCGCCAGTTTCCAGATTACCCGGTTCGCCTTTGGCCGGGGGAATTACCAGCGCATGGAGATTTATGGCAGCGAGGGCGCTATCGTGTATTCCCTGGACGCAACCCAGGGGGTAGACGACGAAATCGAGGTCTGTTCGGGGGATATCAACGCGGAGGCCCACGCTTACACCAAACTCCACATTCCGGAATACTACTATAGCGACCAAATGCAATCCTTTGCGGATATTATCAACGGTGTGGAGGCGGGGCAAGCAGCCCGCATTCAGGATGGCAAGGCTAACCAGTATGTGGTGGATGCCATCCTCGCATCGGCAGAGTCCGGTAAATGGGTGGAGTTATAAAGACCCAAGGTGCGTTTTCTTTATTTACCATGACAGGGCAGAGGTTTCTGCCCTGTCTTTTTTCTAAAAATGGTGTCCAATTAAGGCTTTTGCCCATAATTTACCGTTTTTGAAACCGCTGATGCCTATGCAGTGGTGTAGGAGTCAGGCAAGGGAATTGTATGGAACGGGATGGCATTTTTTCGTGATTCTAACGGCCACAAATTATGCAATTCGTAACGGAAAGGCTGCCATTTGGCGGAAAACCGTGGGATTTACACTCGGATAGAGTATAAAGTAAAATGCAGAGGAAATGGGTATGCAAAACCTTGACGGTTTCCCATGTATTTGATAGAATAACAATATAAGTAGCCATTAAGGAGAGAACTATGCAAGAGATACGGAAGAAAAGGGCAGTTGCCACGGAATGGGAAATCTGTTTAGGAGGTGATAATCAATTATAAAGGAGAAAAAATATTAGGAAAAATCGCCATTCTTTGCAGAACGCTCATCCAGATACTTCTGGCGGCGTTTGTCTTTGTAGAACGTTTTGTAGTCATTTTCAGAAACTTCCATCAGCATACCGTGCAGATATACAAAACGCCTGCATACATAGCACTCTTTTTGTTGACTGAACTGAGCGTAAGTGAGTTCCGCATACACTCCATTTTCTAAAACGAACACTTTCTTTGGTGGGTATTTCTCCGTGATTCCTCCAATCAATCTGTTTTGGGTTGGCAAAACGATTGATTGGAGGGCTACGGCAGTTTGGCCGTTTTCGATGATATATTATAGCAAAGCAAGCTATCCATGAAGGCGGTTTTCGTCTTATGGAAAGCTTGTTTTTTGTCCAATTTATTAAAGCGTCAGAAGCTGCATACGAACAGTTCGAGCTTACGGTACACTACTCCGCAGTATGTCAGATGAAAGCTGAATTGCCGTGTTATTGAGCATACGCTCCCAGGGCAATAAACAGTTTCAGCATATTCCGCCTCGTTTCCTCTACGGTCAATCCCAACCGCTCCAAGATGGGGAGCGGTTGCTGCTTGGAGGTCAGGGCCGACCACATTCTCCATGGGGGTCAGATAGTCAATTAGGTTGTAGCTCTGGAAGATGAACGCCACATGACTACGCCGGTGGTCGGCAAGGCCAGACTTTGAAATGCCCGCGCCCTGGTACAAAATCTGACCGCTGGCCGGGCTGTCCAGGCCGCTCAGCAGGGAAAGCAGCGTTGTTTTCCCGCACCCAGAGGGGCCGAGGATGGCATACATCATGCCCTGCTGGTACAGTAGGACAGGCCCACGGCAATTATGAATATCATCAGCGTTTCGAGAATGTACTGCGCCACAATTTGCACCTTGCCCACACTAACGGAAAGTAGTATACCGGTTTCGTGTATGCGCTGTTTTATCCACATATTAAGTACCAGCGCTAATATGCCAATGCTGACGGCTACGACCCCGATGATCAGCCTTGCTGTAAGAGGGGATGCTACCGTTTCATATGCTGTGTTGTCAACGGTCAACTGGAAACAGTTCCAGTCCAGGCCAATCTTGCGTATTTCAGCGGTTACCGCGTCTATGTTTTTGGGGTCGTCCACAAAAAACTCTACGCCGTTGTTGTGCTGTATGCCATCGCGTTGCATGATTTCCTGCATACCTTATGGTCGAGAATCAGGCGGTTCCGCTTGTCTGTTGACGTGGTATTAAAATGTCCATCGTCCATAGTGATTTCATATATGCCTACGATTTTCAGTGATACGTCAGGATAGCCACCTGCGTCATAGCTGCATTGCACAGTGATGGTATCACCCAGTTTCAGGCCGTTTCTTTTGCTGATCAGGACGGTGTGATCGTCCTCCAAGGGGATGTGACGGCCCTCGACCAATTTGAAAGCCTCTCGCCGGAAGTAGTTGAAATACTCGGAATTAGAAACAGAGGGAAGAGCGCTGTAATCTCTCGCTTGTCCAAAGCTAATGCCTGGAATAAACGAAAGCTCCATTGCAAAAACGCTGCCAAAACCTATACCGTTATAGTCACGGATGCCTTTGACGCTCATAATCTTTTCAATATCTGCGTCAATAATCGGCGTACCTGTGTACCCCACCATCGTGCCGCCAATGCCCTTCTGATAAGTCCAGTCCGGGCTGTTTTCGTCCAACTCCAGTTTGATGCTCCCGCCAACAGACTGCCGTAAGCTAAAAGCGAATTGCTCTGCCGCTGTCAGTATGGACGCCCGGTCAGGACAAAGGTGGAGATAATCGACAAGGTTAGCAATAAAATTATCGATTTTCCGCGCTTTCGGATTATGTACAGAAATGCTCGTTTTGCGATGTTCATGGCAGGATCTCCTAGATAGTGTCTACACAAGGTGAGAGGATCGTGATAGAATGGAAACATCATAAAAAGGCAGGAGAGAAAAAGATGGAAACATCCTATCACAGACATGACATAAGCGATAACGTGTGGT
>NZ_JAWXXJ010000047.1:0-11987 GCF_034335085.1 Acutalibacter caecimuris
CTGAAACGTTGGAGAGGTATTGCCACTCGTTATGCCAAAACCTCGGATGCTTTTATCGCCGCGGTACACGTCCGTTGTATCGCTATTTGGGCTGCTATCCGTACTTAATTCGTGTAGACACTATCTAGTATGGGGATTATAATCTTTCTTGTTAAGGGGATATAATCCCTATATGAGGTCAACATGGCCTTGCGGCTAAGTCAGAAAGCATAACAAAGGCAGTGCCAAAAGCAGCACTGCCTAAGATGGTAAAAAGAATGGACTATTTTGTTGAGGAATTTCTAAAACTACAAGGAGGGCAAGGGGTAATCAAATCTTGTGTTCCCGTAAATCATCAACAAGGAGCTTAATGTTTGAAATTTCGTCCGCAGTCAGCCTCGTAACATCAATGACAGAAAGGCTGCCCTGCTCAAACACATTGCGCCCCAACAGGTAATCTACACTCACATTAAAAAAACCGGCAATTTTCTCAAGCATCTCAACGGAAGGCATGATATTCCCATTTTCCCAATTACTGACACTTTGTTTTGTTACCCCTAGTTTATCTGCCAACTGCTCTTGTGTAAGCTGCTGGCTGCGCCGCAGAAACCCTAATTGATTTGCAAACATAGGCCACACCTCTTTCTAAAAGAGATTATGACCTATCTGAAGGGCTTTTCTAAAATACTTGTATTGCAATGTTTGACAAGCCATGTTAAGATAAAACAAATCCATCTCTAGCTTTGTATATCCGCTTTCTAATCAGCAAAACTTCTGGCTTTTTATCTTGCTGCATCGTGAAGGTAGGAAAACGTAATATCTAAAAGGTCTTTCACAAAATTAGACTGATCCGCTGGTAACTGTTTCATCTTATCGCCCCAAGTACCATGCAGGTCAATCGTATCACTTTCAACACTGTCTTGTAACAAGAATTTTGAGGGAACTTTCAAAGCATTACTATAGTTTGACAAAGAGAGGCATACTGGGGAGTTTTGTTCCAGCCTCGATTTTACGAATATGAACGGCCCCTATTCCGCAAAGTTCAGCTAATTCCTCCGAGGTCAGCCCACGAGCTTTGCGTGCATCACGAATCCGATTTCCAAGTGCAAATTTCTCCATATGCTTTTCTCCCTGTAGCCTAAAAGTACGCTTATATGTACTATATAGTATACAGAAAGCCCAGAGCAAGCAAAAAGAGTCTTGTAGAACCCAAAAGTAAAACAACTCGCGAATTTTGTAGCCTTGTGGTATAATTAATAAAACTACGCCAACCAAAGTCACAAAAACAGAAATATGGCTCCACAGTTCTACTCTATTTCTGCCCAAGTCCTTTTGTGATAGCGATTACATTTTCTAACTGTTCTTCGTTTAAGCGCTTTTCCGCCTCCACAAGTTCATCTATTTTAGCTGGATACTTTGTTTCTGTGTCGAAGAATTGTTGTGGCGTAATACGGAGATATTCACAGATATAGAAGAAACTCTGCATAGACGGAAAAGTTTTCTTGTTTTCAATGCTGCTTATATAATTATCAGCCTGCCCAAGTGAGAGTGACATCTCCCTGGCTGAAACTCCCTTTTGTGTTCTTAGTCTTGCTAACCGAATAGGAAAGAAATCCTCATACATTGTGAGCACCTCCCTTTGTAATAGATTGTACTCCGTAGGGTAGAGAAATTCACGAAGTCAGAGGATGTATTTGTGCTGGTGCGCGAGGTTAAAACTCGTATAATTTGAGATATAGAAATTCAAATCTTTTAGATTGAATTTTTGGAAATAAAAATACCGCATATATAGCCTACGGTTTCTTCGGCCACCGCTGATACCACAACATGAATTGGATGGTATAGAAAAAGGCTGAACGCTACCATTACGGAGCTTTACAGCCGTGGAGTTGTACATTGTGATAAGGAATGGTGAGCCAGAAGATAAAGACGGCCGGTACTGTACAGGTTCTTCCCCCATAATATGTCCCAAGTTGGGGCGCATTATGGGGTGAGTAAACGCCGGAAACAGGACTAAGTTCAGGGGATCACTTCTGTCCTAGTCTATACAAAAAAGGGGTGAATAAACTTCAAGAAAAAACACATATGCATGGCCTGCAGCTTTACGCAAGATGACATAGCCGCCACACTATGTATAAACCGAACCACCTGGTATTTGCTCTGGTATATGTAGGTGATATTTTCTGCTGTCAGTGCGCTCATATGATTCACTGCCTTTCCGGCCGGGGCCAAGCAGGTTTATAACTCTATTGTAGCAGTTTCAAGCTATTTGTATAATGCGACTGTATCAATTAATATTTTCCCCAGCCCCCCATAAGGATAAGTCATGTGTGGAGTACCATCGCTAAAACCAAACGGAATAGGTATTTAGCACTGCAAACTTAGAAATCATTGCCTACATTTCGAATCGGTATCAACTATTCATTCTGCCCACCCAGTAACATGATAGGTTCAATACGCAGACTGTAATTTGTCATGACCGCTGAAAGAATCAGTACAATCAATAGGATCCCCAACGGTACAACAATATAAAGCATAATCTGAACAGAATTCGCACCACGGTCAAGGTAAATATCTGTTTCGCTATGTTCGTTCTCAGCCCATAAGCTGAAGTCCCTGCTGAAATAGGCTGTTTCCATGCTGTCTGGAGGGATTTCCGTTTTTATATCATGCGACACATTTGATTTCGTTTCCATAGCTAGCCAACTCCCATAGCTACCTAGAATTACTGCCGGCAATGTCAAAACAAAAATCCCTGCCAGCAGAGAAACCCTACACCCATGCCTGGATACGCCCATGCTGCGTTCAACCGCAGTTCGCCTACGCTCTTTCACCACGAAAAAGTAGAGCAGCAAGATTACAACTGTCAGCGCGGAAAAGATTCCCACCCCCAGCAGTAGCCCGGCGCTCAGTCTGGCACTTTTCAGGCTGTCAATCATATCCTCATACCCATTGTCATCATAAACAATCTCCAGCCTGGCCGCGTCAGGTACAGCCCGATTCAGAGCAGTATGAAACGCAGCAATTTTCCCGTTAAGTATTTGAAAAGAGGTATCCATGCCGTTCATGGGCTGATAGTAAGCGATGTGATCTTCCCACCCTATCCCGATAGAACTGGTGGGAACTATAATTGTATCATAATCGAGCGCATTTAAGCCGTCACCCACCTGTTTGTACGCCCCCACGATCTCATATTCCTCGTCCCAAAACGATTCATACAACTTTCCCTCCGCATCCAGCGGAGTAAATGAATAATCCAAATTAAAGTGAAAATTACGAAACCAGGTTGGAATAAAGCCGTAAAGCGCCACTCTCATGGGCAGCCGGATCTTGTCGCCAATTTTTAAGACATTTCGGGTAAGCAGTTCATGGGAAACCACGCATACTTTTGCTCCTTGGAGGAACTCTTCCTGCTTGATCTCCTGCCCTGAAGAAATAAATGCCTGTTTGCTGTGAAAGGCAGGGATTAGGTTTACGCTCTCTGTGGGGGCCACAGCCAGGGGACAAGTGCTTTTTTCTAATTGCAGTGCCCTAATCCAGTTAAGCCAGTTCTGGCCCCGGCCGCCTTCGCCCCAAAAGCCGTCTGTCACTTCATCAATACGGGTATTCCGGCTGATAGTGGAATTACCTCCCTTTATCTGTCCGTTGACCGTGTGTTGCGTTGTAAAAGGGCCTTGTACCGGCATATAACCCTCATTTTCCGATCCACTCCCTGTGTCCAGCATATGCATGGTAAAACTCAAATTTGCAATGTAAGTCTTTCCCACTTCAAGCGGTGTCAGGTCAAATTTTTGAACGATAGGAACCACCTTACCGGGTGATAGATCCTGCTCACTATAACCCATAATATGGGAACCAACCGCATCGTATTTGTTATACATAGCCTCCTGAATTTCAACCTTTACGATTTGCTCCAAAGCGGTACAGTCTTCCAGTGGGGTAAACACTACAATATGGATGCTGTCGGCAGTATACGCGTCGCTTGTACTGTGTAATGCGGGATTATACGCCAGCAGGAAAGGGCGTGTTTCTGGGCCGTTTATATATTCGGTGCCTTGGAAATCCAACATATCTGCCCGTAGGAGCGTATCCCCCTGCTGCCAGTGCTGGGTCACAGTCGCGATCGTGGTAAACTGATTCTCGGCCGCATCAATTTGCAAATTCGTTTTCACCATGCTGACCGCAGAAAAGACCAACAAAGCTGTGACGGCCGCAATCAACAGGAAAAAGAGCAGCGCCCGTCCCGGTCTGCGGAATAATTGCTTGATGCTGGTCATAAACATAGCGCCCTCCTTAGTTTCTCTGTGTCAGCAGCGAGAGTGTGTCAAATCGCATGAGTTGCAGGATGGCTAGCATTGTCCCTACACTGGCACAAAGCAGATACACGGATAATATCCACAATGAATCGCTCACCGTAATACCCACATAGGCCACCAATATGGCACTGGCCAGCATACCGCCCAGCATTTGGGTCAACACCGTGCTGGAAAAATGCACAAAGCTGATCCGCAACCTACCCTCTCCTATTGAACTGGCAATCGCTATATCTTTGCGGCTGCTCCGCAGTACCAGAAAAACAGTAAGCATGACGGTTCCCGTTACCAACCCGAAAAACGGCACTTGGAATCCCCGGTATATTTTCAAGGTTTCGCGCAAATCCTCGGCCGTCTTAATAAACAGTTCATCCTCAACGGAAATGGCGTCGCAAGTTCCAAAGCCGCTAGAATTCCCCGCCTGCACAAAGCCTAAGTTGATGAGGGTTTCCTTGAACCGTGTCAAATGCAACGGATCATCCAAATTAACAGACAGAGAACTGTAATAGAATGGTTCTCCGGCACGTTCAGCAGAAGTGCGGAGCCAGGCTGCGGGCACAACCATATCCGGCGTGCGTTCGCCGTTAACCTCATTGTATGGATAAATGGCTGCAACCTGCAAGGCATGGTCACCGATATAGGTATATTCTTCGCCGGAAGAATAGTAAGTCAACGTGTAGACCGGCAAGATCATATAATCCCCCAGCCTTACTCCCATTTTCTGCGCATACGGCTCTGAGATCCCACAGGCAGCTTGATTGCTCGAAAGGAATCCCGGGCCATATTCATCCCCATAAGCCATACGGTCTATAGAGAGTGCAGGTATCGCTTTCACGCAGTTGGCTGCACGCATCATCATATCGCCACCCGGCTCATGGCCTGCCTGGACAAACTTACCGGCTACTCCGCCGGCTGCTCCGGCCGTACAGCGTATATCGTGCACATTCAAAGAGGTTAAAACGTCATATCGCTCCGTATCGATGAATATCCGGGTGCTTTGTGTTCCGGCACGGTTCATCACTCTAGCGGTAACTGGAATACTGTCGGCCAAATGATCCAACATAGTTTGTTGCGCCTGAAGATTGCCCATATACGCCCCCATGCTAATCACCAGCATAACCGCTGCCAGCACCAGGATTACAGCTTTCCCCAGCGCACGGGAAAGCCGGTACTGTATTTCAGTCAGCAGGAACATAACCGTTTCCCCCACTCCCTTTTTCTCGATTCTTATGCCGGAATACCAGCAGCCACCGCATACCAGCAGCGCTAACAACTCCCATATCCTGCTATTCGGGAAAGCGTTCTGCCTGTCCACCAAAACATAACTAGTTGGCTGGAACACGAAGAAATAGGATCCGGCCAATAGCAGTACGTAAAATGTAATGCATATGGCTATGCACCAGCCTGCCAGCTTTTTACCAGGGGTTGTGATCAACCGGAACCGTTCCACCAATTCTTGACCTGAACCGGCGGCAAACAGTGGCGTGCCTAACGGGGAAACATAAGGGACCCTATGGCCCACTGCCATGATGGATCGCAGAATCACCGCAAGGTACTCTGTTTTCTCACGGTGGGAAAAGGCTTTCGTAACGGTCAAATCGCATTTGATCTCCAATATCTGATTTATATCCTTTTTTCAGCAGCCAGACTACCGGATTCCACCAGAACAGGCAGCAGTACATATGCACCAGAAATTTGATTTGTAAGTCCCGATTGCAAAAATGCGTATATTCATGTTTAAGGATATAGTATAATTCTTTCGGCTCATACTCGTTATTGGAAAGGCATATCTGTGGATGGATAAGCCCAGTCCCTATGGGCAAATCCAGTCCTTGCTTATACACGCGAACCGGAACATCCAGCCTGCGGGGCGCTTGGGCCTTCACCGTTTCCAGAATCCGTTCCGCGTATTCGTGCCGAATCCCCGCGCGCTTTCGCAGTTGATAGGAGATACAGGTCTCCCACACTAAAAAGGCAACCAGAAAAAGAACTGTTCCTGCCGTCCAGATCAACGCCAGCAGCTTTCCCACATTCCTTCCACTGGGGATTCAGGCAGGGCATATGTAGTATATTCACCAGGCCATCCAGCACCGTTACTCCCACCGGGACGGCCAAAGAGAATTCAACCGGCAGCGCCATTCGCAGCATACACAACAGATATAGAAACAGCACTACCCGTATGCCAAATATCCGCAAAAAGGGCTCTTTTTTTCTCAGGCCATGAAGTCCCAGGGCAAGCACTGTACCGAAGAATACCGCCACAATCACAGTGAATATGGTGATATGCACGCTACTCACCCCTTATCTTTGGTACTCAATAAATGAATTGGGTCAATTTGAAAACTGCGGTACAGGAGCACCTGTGAAAGCACCAGCACCAGAAGAAAGACCCCCAGCGGCACGGCAAAATAAACAGCAACGGGGGCTGCCACCTCAATTTCCACATTTTCAGCCAATTCTCTGCCCTCGGCCCACATACTGTACCGGGTATCATAGGTAAACCGGCTGTTCGCTTGTTCCACCGTTTCCCCTTTTGCCTCCGCCCCCTGCACTTGATCCAGCGCCAAAACCCCGCCTATACTTCCGATACCAGTCGCGGCAATCGTGAGGACCAATAGGCCCGCCAGTAACGAAACCCGGCACTGGCGCTTGCTCATACCCAAACTGCGCTCGATAGCAGTACGTTTTCTTTCCTTCACTACAAAAAAGTAAAGCAGGAGGGCTATGATGGCTAATGCCGCCAAAACACCGGCAGCAAGGAGCAAAAAGGCAATACTTCTGCTTGCCTCCAAAGATTGTATAATCTCTGCATACCCCCGGTCATCATAGGAAATAGCAAGATTTTCCGTTTCCTTTACGACGCATTTTAGCGCGGTGTCAAATTCCGCAATACTGCCATTTGGTATCTGGAAAGATACTGTGTTTTTGCTCATGGGTTCATAGCAGGCAATATTTTCATTGTCGCTGGCCTGTACCGATTTGGCCGGGATAATGAGCATATCGTCAACCATATCATGGGTAAAGTCCCCTCCGGCGTTGTATATGCCAACTATTTCATACGCCTGCTCCCAGAACAGTTCATACAATTCACCCTCCGCATTCAGCAGGCTGAAGTCATACGGCACCCGTCCCAGGGAAGAACCCATGTCCTTATAACATACGCAAAGCAGTGGCAGGCTTATTTTATCGCCTACTTCCAGTTGGTTTGGGCCGGCAAGCATATCAGGTACCATACAGACCGTCGCGCCTGCTGCAAATTCTTCCGCAGATATTTTTCTTCCTGCAACCACCTTTGCCTTTTCTTCATGCCAGGACGGTAACAGGTTCAGGCTGTTCGTTCCTGTGGTAAGGAATAGATAATCTTCCATCTCATACTGTTCCGCCCATAAAACATACCTGTACCCCGGATGACCTTCCTCATAGAAATCCGCGCCGGATACCTGTGCTACCGCGCCTCTGGCTCGTTCTGTCTGTAAATCCCCTACTATCACCGCGTTTTCTTCACGGCCATACTGGCTGGAATACGGTGCTATATACGACTGGTACTCAAACCCATGCGCTGGGCATTCCCCAGAAAGGATGACTGTGCTCACATAACATTCGCCTACCGTAAGCGGATAGGCGAACCGGCTCCATGCTGGCAAAGAGGGATGATGTCACCAACCTGCAAGGTTTGGTCGGTATGGCCGTCGGCTGAAGTAGCGTGCGCAGGATCCATATTGCTTTGCAACACCTTTGTGATTTTGACTTCTACCGGGCCATCCTCTCCGGTGCTTGATTCCAACGGCGTAAATTCCAGAATATGCCGGCGGTTATACCAGATATCGCTATGCCGCATTTGCGGAAGATAGGAAATATAGTAAGGCCGGTACTCCGGTTCCTGCACATACGCTGCACCGGGAAAATCTAGTACATCAACCGTGAGAAACGCCCCATACGCAGGAGCAGAATCTGTATACACCCCATAGCAGGGATCAACCACCGTTTCCGTATCCGTTTTAATTGGTAGCTGCTCCACATAGCCCACAGTCGAGTACGTATCCTCTACGATTTGAATGCGCCGGGAATTTTCAATGGACATAATAGCCCCAATCACAATCAGCGCGGTACTTGCAGCCATCAACAGGAAGAATAAAACCGCCTTGCCTGGCTGCCGAAACAACTGTTTTAAGCTCAATCCAAACATGACTTCCCCCTCCTTATTCTGTTGCGGTCAGCAAAGCAAAGGTATCAAAATGCAGGATCAAAGCCAACGCCAAACCGTTTCCGATGCAAGCACACAGCAAAAATACGCCGCATATGATTAGCGCGCCACCTATGGAAAGGCCTGTGCCCAGCACTGCTACCGGAATAATCAGGATACACCCTACTGTTTCAGAGAAAAGAGCCGCCAAGAAGTTCGCCAGGGCACTTAAGAACTTTGGCCGTCCCAGAGAACTTGAAATGGCGATATCACGCCGGGAACTTCGCATGATCAGAAAAATTGCCAACACAATCAGCCCAATTACCAAAGTAAAAAAGGCGCCAGAAAATTCCTGAAAAGCATAATGTTTTGCCCCAACTTCTCCGCAGACGCGATATATTGCTCATCATCCACAACAATGCTTATGCCACTGAATTGATCCTGAGCATCCGGGTTTGGTTCAAGGAATGACATCTCCATAATGCCTTCTTTAAACTCGTTAAGCTGTCTGGGATCCTTCATCCGGCCGGATACATCATTGTATACAAATGCTATGTCCTGCTCCTCCGCAGTCCTACGCATCCAGCCTACAGGGACAATAAACTGCTGGGGGTTTAGGGTCGAGTGGCTCGTGCCGACTACCTTCAGGCAGTGTTCACCCAAAGGGGCAAAATTCGTCCCATACTGGTCGAATTGCAGCATATAAATTAAGTAGCTGACTTCGCTGCCCACCTCTATCCCATTATTCATGGCAAATTCTTTATCCACCAGGCAAAGTGGTTGTTCGGTTGTTAAAAAGCTTTCGTCGTACCCATCCATATAGGTGAATTCACCGTCCGGCATCCAGATAGCGGCCAAGCAGTTGACCCCGGTGGTCGTGCAGTCCCCTCCAGAGAAGTGTTCTGCTGCCCTGGCCTCCACGCCATAGGCCCCCTGCGCGTAAATCACTGTTCTGAGCGCCTCAAGGTATGGGTTGGATATAAAGTTGTCGCAGCGTATGGGTTCGATGTTTATCCCTAAGCCGAATTCCCCCCGGCTATTCGTCACATCAACCTGAACAGGCGTGGATCTTGCTAACTGCTCTAATGTTTCTTCACTAGCGCGGATGTTCCCCAAGTAAAACGCCATGCACCCTGCCAACATAGCCGAGGCCAGTAACAGTATAATGGTTCTTCCTTTATTGCGAAACAACTGCCAAGCGGTTTCCTGCAATACGAACATGGTCAGCCCTCCTTTGTGATGTGCCCGCCCTTCATGCGATAGGCCACATCGGCCTTGGCAGCGGTCCCCATATCATGCGTAACCACAATCATGCAGCGGTTCCCCTCCCCTGCCGGCCGTTTCAGCAAGCCCATGACCATCTTACCATTCCCCGAATCCAGATTACCGGTAGGTTCATCCGCAAGCAGGACTTCCGCGTCGCTGGCCATAGAGGCCCGCTGTTGCCGGCCGCCTGCGCGCATGGCCGGGCACTGGTGCACATCCAAACAGCCCAGTCCCGCAGAATCAAGAATTTCTTTTGCCCTGCTCTTGGCACGCCTAATAGGAACGTGCACAACTCTCATTGGATATGCCACATTTTCCAAAACAGTAAGATTGGCAAAAAGTGTGCCCACCTCTACTCCTTCTTTCCATCCTCATATTCCTCAATAATCTCCCTTAAGGTGCAAATCAACTCTTCCAGGTTTTTCTTATTGTTGACCTTTGCCAGGGCTACCGCTTCAACCTGGAGCAACCTTGGAAAAGACACCGCTTTCATATCCAGCATACGGGCGTAGTATTCCTCTTTGGTAATCAGGCAACGGTATACACGGGAATACTTACGCCCCCTAGATTCCACGCCGCAACATTCGATGGCGCCTTTTTCTTCCAGAGAACTGAGGATAAACCGCAAGTGGCGCTCGGTATAGACCATGCCGCCCCATTGCTCTGTGATCTTTGCAAAGCTGATCGGCTCCCCCCCGGGACCAAAGAAACTCCATCAGCGTTTCTTCACCCTTACTAAACAGTTCCTTTTCCATCTTGTAGCCCCTCTTGTTTCAAATTTGGCTTTCCAAAAACTTATTTGGAGATTCTATCTCCTTATTTGATTCTGTTTTACAAAACAAAAAGGTGGATGTCAAGCACTATCTTGCTTGTTTTTTTCAAGCGATAGCCCTTTGCCTCCCCCTTTCCCCTGGGCCAATCACTCCAAAAATCTTGTATTCTCCCTTCGCGCCATCTTTTTCATGCAAAAACTCACATTGGTAGCACACACCGGTGGTATAGTAACAGGAAGAGGTGGTCGTGCTATAACAAAAATTCAGGTTGTCAAAGATGCTATGGCAACAAACAGCCTTGCCAGCAAGGCGGAGGCGGCAAAGGTCGATTTTCTGCGGCCACGTCCCATGAACTGAAAACCCCCGTTACCGCGCTGCAAGGTATGCTCGACAGCATGATTATGGGTATCTCCCTTTAAAAAGGCCGTGCCGGGCAGACCGCATATCCATACGCGGCATATTTTACCGCTTTCCTTTCTGATTCCTTCTCCCATGCCGAATGATCCAGTCCTGGGCCTTGCTCTCGCCCATCTTCTCCCACTGTGCAATAATAAAATCTGCTTTCTCCGGCGCGTCCTTATACAAGTCGTTGAGATTATTCCCAACACTTTTTTGAACAAATCTTTCCGGGTCATCCTTCAGCTTTGTAAGAATGGTGCTGTATCTTTCAAATTCATCCAATGCGACTGACAGTCTTGGCGACCAGGGCAGCCTGTTTCTAACCCCTTCACTGGCAAGCCGCCGGACATGAACATTCTCATCCTCTGTCCACCGAATGAGTTCGTCCATCACTTCTTTCGGATGCTCTTGTAATAGCGGGCGGATAGCATACTCCCCGGTAAATCTTTTCGTTAATTCTTTCAAAAAGGAAAGCGATAAAACCCAGTTCTCATTTCCATGCAGTTCCACATATCTTCCAACCGGCCATAACCACCAGCCCAATTTAAACATCCCCTCTGGCTTTTCTAACGGGGGCCCCAGCATATCAAAAAATCCCCGGATGATCTCTGTGTAATCGCCTGCCATACTTTCTTCCATAGCGTCCACCATACAGTCAAGCCTGGCGAACAGTTCTTTATCGTCCAATTTTCCTATCAAAGAATGACGAAACTTTTTTTCATCAAATCCAGGCATTACCAAAAGCATTTTTTGAGAAAGATCAAAAATATACCCATCGTTATAATAGTCTTTATGTTTCATCTTCACCTGCTCCTTGTGGGGTAATACCCACGTTATCATTATAGCATAGCTGCAAGCCGCGTTGCGCCTTGCCAAATCGCCAAGGCGATTTGTAAACTTGCTCTGCAAGTTTTGGCTCTACTGAAATATCCTGCGGATATTATAAGCATAGCTACAAGCCGCGTTGCGCCTTGCCAAATCGCCAAGGCGATTTGTAAACTTGCTCTGCAAGTTTTGGCTCTACTGAAATATCCTGCGGATATTATAAGCATAGCTACAAGCCGCGTTGCGCCT
>NZ_JAWXXJ010000048.1:0-10990 GCF_034335085.1 Acutalibacter caecimuris
CTTTTTTCGACTCTTTCGAATCTTTTTCGTCCGCCTTTGCCTTTCGGCCCGCTCTCTTGAGCGCTCGACTATCTTACCACACTCTTACTCTTTTGTCAACTCCTTTTTTGAAGTTTTTTCAAAAAAGTTTTGGGCTGGCGCTGTACAAGACTGCGCCCGGTGTGCTATAATAGTCCCAGTTGCTGGTTGCCCGGCAACGTGTCTGTATTATATATGTTTATATGGGGCTTTGTCAACCCCTTTTCCGGCATTTTTCCATATTCTTCCCCTATATGATTAAGCTATTTCCCCCATCACTTTTATAGAAAGGATTGTAGCGTATGCCCATCTGCATCCAGGCAGACCTGCCCGCTATTGAGGTTTTAGAAGGCGAAAACATCTTTGTAATGCAGGAAAGCCGTGCCATAACCCAGGATATCCGCCCCCTTCGGATCGCTATTTTAAACCTTATGCCCACTAAGATCGAAACCGAAACCCAACTGCTCCGCCTTTTGGGCAACTCTCCCTTGCAGGTAGAGGCCGAACTGGTTGTCCCCTCCACCCATACCTGTAAGCACACCAGTTCTACCCACCTTAATAAGTTTTATAAGACTTTCCAGCAGATCAAGAGGCAACGCTTTGATGGGATGATCATCACCGGCGCGCCGGTGGAAACGCTGGCGTTTGAGGCGGTTGACTACTGGCAGGAAATGTGCAGCATCCTGGAGTGGACAAAGGAAAACGTCTACTCCACCATGCACATCTGTTGGGCCGCCCAGGCAGGGCTTTTTTACCATCACGGCATCAGCAAAAGGCGGCTGCCCCAAAAGCTGTGCGGTATCTTCCAGCACCGCGTCACGAACCCCTATCACCCCTTGATGCGCGGCTTTGACGACACCTTTTTGGCCCCCCACTCCAGCTACTCCGAGGTTCCCGCCGAAGAGGTGGTTGCCTGCAAAGAGCTGATCTGCCTGGCTGATTCCGAGTTGGCCGGGCTGCATATCCTGGCCGAGCAGGACGGGCGGCGTATCTATATTACCGGCCATCAGGAGTATGACCGGGACACATTGGCCAAGGAATACTTCCGGGACGTCAACAAGGGGCTGGATCCGGCTGTGCCTTACAATTATTTCCCCGGCGATGACCCCACCCAAACCCCGCCCTTCACCTGGCGCAGCAATGCCCATCTGCTGATCTCCAACTGGCTTAACTACTATGTCTACCAGCAGACCCCCTTTGACTTTGTCCATGGTGGTTCGGCTGGCCATGCCCCGGAAAAGGAGGGCTGACAGATGCAATGTGATGGAGTACTGTTTGATTTGGACGGGACGCTGTGGGACGCCACAGAAGGGATCGCCGTTTCCTGGGGCGCGGTGCTGGCTGAGGAGCCGGATGTGGGCCATGTGCCCACCCGGGCCGAGTTGGAGCGGGTCATGGGGATGACCTCCGTGCAGTTGATGGACACCCTGTTCCCCCACCTGAGCGTGGAGCGGGGGCAGGCGCTGTTTAAAAAGTGCTGCGCCGCCGAGGACATCTACCTGCTGGAACACGGTGGGCGGCTGTACCCTGGTATGGAGGAAACCCTCCTTGCCCTGGCCGCCAAGGTTCCGCTGGCCATTGTCAGCAACTGCGGGCCGGATTATGTACCCACCTTTTTGCAGGCCCATGGGCTGGGCAAATACTTTGCCGATTGGGAATGTATTGGCCGTACCGGGCTGGAAAAGTGGCAAAACATCCAGTTGGTCGTCCAGCGGCTGGGGCTTTCCCATCCTGTTTATGTGGGCGATACCCAACTGGACTGCCAATCTGCCCAAAAAGCGGGGGTACCTTTTATCCATGCTGCTTATGGGTTTGGGCAGGTGGAGGGCGTGCCGGCAATTTCTTCCCCCGGCCAGTTGCCGGAACTGCTTGCCTTTGGCTAAGCGGCCGGCTGCTGCCAGGCACAGGCATGGCCTTTGTAATGAAAGGAGGGTTTTGGGGTGAACACCGGGCTGTTGTTTTCAAGTTTCCCGTTTTATTCGGGGCATGGGGTTTCGCTGGCGCGGATGACGGATTTGGACATACCTGCCCTATGGGAGGTGCTGGGGGACGAGGAAAACTTCCGGTATGCGCCCACGGCAGCGCTGGGCAGCATAGAGCAGTGCGCCCGGCGCATTTTGCAGGCAGACGCCATGTTCCGGGATCGGGTAGCCGTGATGCTGGGCATTTACCCCGACGGCGCCGGCGACCGGCTGGCCGGGGTGTTCGAGATCTACAACATTGACCCACGGATAGAGAGCGTGACCGTCCGTTTTACCCTGGCACGGGCCTTTACCGGCAAAAGCCTGGCCACCGGGGCCCTGCGGGCCTCGGTAGATTACCTGATGGCCAGTATCGGGGTGCACCGGCTCCAGGCGTATGTGCTGCCCTCTAACTACCGGGGCGTGTTGGTGCTGGAACGCTGCGGCTTTGTAAAAGAAGGCACCATCCGCGAAGGTTTCTTCTGGCCGGATAAGGGCATTGTGGACCTGTCGCTGTACTCCCTGCTGCCCACCGACCTGCGCCGCCCAGGGGACACTGGCGTTATCCTGTTCTGATCCGGGACCCGCCACCCTTCCCGCCGCCTCCCGAAAAAAATTCCCCCTCCCCCACATTTTTCCCTTGACTATGGCGGCAGCCTGCGCTATAATAGGAGAGCGGTCTTATCACCGCACCGCTGCTGGATTAGCTCATTCGGTAGAGCACATCACTCGTAATGATGAGGTGATCGGTTCGATTCCGATATCCAGCTCCACAAGATATTGGCTGCGCCAAGTGCGCCAAGTCTGATCCCCAGAAACTTTACGGTTTCTGGGGATTTCTCTTTTATAACTGTATGTTTCGTTAAGCCTATGGGACACACAAAAGGGCATACGCCCTCAAAATCCGTGTAGCCTGGGCTGGCAGTACGTCCCACCGGCAGGACGCGCCATACCAGTGCCCGCGTTTACGACAGCCGCCATCTTGCCTGCGCCGCATCTCTGGTTGCAACGTGGGATTATTTCCCCTTAAGTTTCCTTCTGCAACGCTCTTTGGTATTTCTGCTCAGGCTCTGGAAGATTCTTTGATATGGGTGATAAACTGTTCCATCGTCCGGGAACGGGCCTGCTCCCTCTTCCACGCCAACACTGCGCCGCTTTCCATGGGCGGGGACAAGGGCACCTGTGTAAGGTAGGGATGGGGCAAAAAGCCCTTGTCCAGCGTCAGGGCCACGCCCATACCGCTGTGTACCATCACCGCTGCGTTGTTAATGAGATTATACCGTGCGGCAATGCTCACCCGGGGGGAAAGTTCCTCTCCAAACCATTGGTTCAGCAAATCCAACACCTGCTCCCGCCAGCCCAGCAGCAGAGGATAGGGCAGCAAGTCCGCCGGGGCCACGCTGGTAAGCTGGGCCAGGAGGGAATCCTCCCGCACCAATGCGCACCAGCGCTCCTGATAGGGTATAGGCACGGTGTGATAGCGGGAAATGTCCGCCGGCATCAGCAGCAGCCCCATGTCCAACAGGCCGTTTTCCATACGGTCCTTCACCTCGTCTGCTGTGGCGCTGTAGATGCGGAACTGTATGAGCGGGTGCCGTTCCCTAAAGGATACCATCAAGTCCGAGAGATAGGCCATATTGCGGGTTTCCCCGCAGCCGATGGCGATCTCTCCCGTCAACTCCTCCCGGCTCTGGAATTCCCGCCGGGTCTTTTCCGCCAGTTCCAGCAGTTCCTGGGCCCGGCGTTTCAGGAGCATCCCATCCTCGGTGAGCGTGATCCGGTGGTTGTTCCGGCGAAAGAGGGTGGCGCCCAAACCTTCCTCCAGTTGCATCAGTTGCCGGGACAGGGTGGGCTGTGTAATGTGCAGCTTTTCCGCGGCGCGGGTGATGTTTTCCTCCCTGGCCACCATGAGAAAATAGCGCAGTACGCGAAGTTCCATAGGTTCCTCCTCTTAAATCACTTTGTATGCTTTCCACTTGCCGGACTTCAGCCGCAGGGCGAAGATCACCGCCCGGATCACCCAGTCCAGGCACATAGCCGCCGCAATGCCAATTACGCCCCAGTTGAACACAATGGCGAACAGCAGGGAGAACAGCAGCCGCCCGCCAATGGTGGACGCAATAGAGATCATCATCGTAAACTTGATGTCCCCCGCCGCCCGCAGGCCATTTGACAGCGGCCCGGATATAGGAAAGGCTACGGTGTTGAAGATGTTGTGTATCAGCACCAAAATCGCCACTAAATATTTGGCCTCCTCGGAGATTTGATAGAAATTCATCATCAACGGCGTGATGGCAAATACCAGGCCGTTCCACACCAATGAGATTGCCAAGGTGATTTTCAAAAGTTTCTTGAAGTAGTGCTCCGCCTGGGCCACATCCCCAGCGCCCATGCACTGGCCGATTACTGTGATGAACACCGGCCCCATGGTCACCCCGGCCAGCGCTGCCAGGCTCCAAATGCTCTGGGCGATGCCGTTGGCGGCGATCTGATATGTCCCGAAGAGAGCTACCACACTGCTAAGCGCCACCTTCACCAGTTGGAAGATGCCGTTTTCCACGCCGTTTGGCACGGCTATGCGTAGGATGCATTGCATCAATCCCCCGTTCCACTTGCAGATTTGCCGCCAGGTGTAGCGCACGTCCACCCGCTTGCCGAAACACAACACTGTGATTACCACCGCCGAGAACATCCGGGCGATGAGCGTGGGCCAGGCCACGCCTGCCACCCCCGCGCGCAGCACGAACACGCCAATTAGGTTGCCCACTACGTTAATCGCGTTGGCCGCAACGGAGATATACATGGTGACGCTGGTCTTGCCGAGGCTCCGGTACAGGGCCGCGCCCGCGTTGTAGACCGCCAGGGCCGGGTACGAGAACACGGAAATTTGCAGGTACACCACACAGGCGTCCATGACGGCGGGTTCCACCTGTCCGAAGAGCAGGCTGAGCATGGGCCGGTGCAGGCCTAAAATCACAATGGAAATCACCAGGGAGAGCAAGGTAGACGACGTAAGCAACTGGCTGGCGGCCTCGCCCGCGTCCTCCTTCACCCCCCGACCAATGTACTGGCTGATGACCACCGCGCCCCCCGAAACCAGGGCCGTAAACAGGTAGATAAATATGGTGCTGAAGGCGTTCACCAGCGACACCCCGGACACCGCTGCCTCCCCGGCGTAGCTGACGATGAAGGTGTCGGCAATGCCCACCAGCATCACCAAAAGCTGCTCCAAAAACAGTGGGACAATCAGGTTTTTCAGGTCTTTGTTTGTGAACATGGCAGGTGCCCCTTTCGCGTTTCTTGCTACCAGTATACACCAGCTTTGGCAGTGTGTCTAATGCTTATTTCATTTCACTTCCATGCCTAAAAAGCATTACAAAAAATGCGAAAACGGCCGGGTTTCCCACAGCCTCTTTTCTGTTCATTGCGTTAAAATTCAGTTCAAGGCTATCCGCCCAGCCCAGCAACTCATCCTGGCCCCTACTACCACTAAAACGCCACCCAGAGAGCCGCTCCGCTGGTAAGCCCTCCAGATTTGATAAGGCTGCTGCCGGGCTTTACAGGGTTTGCAAAAAGCGGAATTGTTTGGAAAGCAAACCACGCTACCGGCTATTGAACTGGGCCTATGAGGAAGAAAATGCACGAAATATAGCGATAGGAACGGGGTTTATGCCTGTTATTCCGCCGTAGGAAAGCCGCTAAGATTCGTTGGCATACCATACGCGGCGGTGTTTCCTGCGGCTGAAGTCCTTTCGCAGGATATTCTAAGCTGGATGCCGTTTTCTGTGGTTTCATCTATTTCTCCATGATTTGCAATGCTGTTTTGAGAAAACAGGCAATTCTTTTACCATCCGCCTTACACTTTGCTAATCGTTCCGCCGGGTTTGCTTGACAGCCGCTCCCCTTTCATCATATACTAGGCCTATATCGTCAGTATTCAAACGCCGGAGGGCAACAAGATGAGGTATTCCACAGATAAAGTTCGTGATATGATCAAGGGCTCCCTGCAAGCCGCCGACATATAGCCCATCGGGCACGGCAACCACTCCGAAGCGTTTTGCGTAAACGGGGAAATTGTCGTCAAACTTTCCAAACACAGGAAGGCCAGTGAGTGCCTGAAAACAGAGATGTTGGTATTGCGCGGGCTGGAGGGCAAGCTCTCGCTGGAGATACCCAACGTCCTTTTCACCGGCATCTTCCGCTCCAGGGATGAAGACTTTACATATTTTGCCTCAAAAAAATTGCATGGCAGGAAACTTTTAAGAAACGAATTTCTGATGCTGGATCCCCAAACAACTGCCATGAACGCAGATATCATTGCCCAATTTCTGTGGCAACTTCATGCTGAGAGAACCATTCTCCCGGTTAAGCGCCGGGACCACTGCCTGCTACATGGTGATTTCAGCCTGGACCACTTGCTATTCGGCCCCGACAACATCGTGTGCGGTGTACTCGATTTTGGGGACAGCAGGGTCGGGAAACCTATGAGCGACTTTGTCTATCTGCTTGACGATGACGACCAAGAAGAATTCGGCGCTGCCTTCGGAAACATGGTGCTTGACCGGTACAGGTCGGTGGCAGGGAGATGACCTTGTTAAAATGGATGGGCCAAGACCGCACTTATCATTTTTAGTGGATTCAAATGGTGCCTTGCCCCAGGCCGTGGCACCCTCGATCTCAATGATATCCGTTATATGGTCCAGCATTGTAACTTCCAATAAATATCTTTGCTTTTTTGCCCAAAGCGGAAATGGTCGCCAAGTGGGGGTAAAATCGGACAGGGGCGTTCTAATGTTAGGCCATCGGATTTTCTAAATAGCCGTTCCAGAGATTTTCCATGCATATGCCCAAATTAGTGTGATGAAACGTACGCCTGGAATTCCGCATAAAACTGAGAAAAATGAGAATCACCCATTGGTGTACAAACCTTAGGGGTTCTGATCGCAATAGAGTAATTCAAAGAAAAGTCCCTAGAAACCTTCGAGTTTCTAGGGACTTAAGCTGACCTTACCATGCTTATCAGATGCCAAAGGCCGCTGTGGGGTCAAAAAAGCCAGTATTTATGCGGCTTCCCGGCCTTTTGAAAAGCCGTCAAACCAACTCTGACTTAAAAGATGCACGTCCTCCCCTCAAAATACCACAACCAGCAGCATCTTGAACCGTTCCTGCCCGAAGACCGCATGGGGGTGCCCGGCGGGCATAACGATAGACTCCCCTTCATGGAGAAAAAACTCCTGCCCGTCAATAGTGATCCTTCCCACGCCGTCCAGGCAAGTGACGAAGGCGTCGCCGCCGGACTCATGGGTGCTGATCTCCTCGCCCAGATCGAAGGAAAACAGGGTCACGCTCACCGCGCTGTTCTGGGCCAGCGTCTTGCTGACCACCTGGCCCTCCTGATACGCCACTTGTTCCTTTAGGGTCAGGACTTCCGCCTTTGCAATATTTTTCATCGGTCCATTCATGGTGCATCCTCCTTTGTGTGACTGTTGTTTATTCTAAGATCCTGCCGTCTGTGGAGATCGTGACCACCTACCAGGGAATGAATTTCCCACTGCTTTGCAGGGCTTTCTTTGCTACTGCCTCCAATCCCCCGCAGCAGGGTACTTCCATGCGCACGATGGTGACACTCTGGATATCGTTCCGCCGGATAATTTCCGTTAGCTTTTCGCTATAGTCCACTCCGTCCAGCTTGGGGCAGCCGATCAGAGTGATCTTGCCCCGCATGAGATCCTGGTGAAAATTGGCGTAGGCATAGGCGGTGCAGTCGGCGGCGATAAGCAGCTTTGTACCGTCAAAATATGGCGCGTCTACCGGGGCCAGCTTGATCTGGCAGGGCCACTGGCCCAGTTGGGGACAGGCTTGGCGGCAGATGCGGGCGCTTCTTCTGTCCGGTCAAACCGTCGCATCTGCTGGCCCGGACAACCGGTGTTCTGCTTCGCTTTATTGCTCTGGACCGCCTGCTCGTTATACGCTGCCGCCTCCCGCTCCACAAAGGAGATCGCCCCGGCAGGGCAGGCGGGCAGGCAGTCCCCCAGGCCGTCACAGTAGTTGTCCCGCAGGAGCTTTGCCTTGCCGCCCACCATGCCGATAGCTCCCTCATGGCAGGCGCTGGCGCAGGCCCCGCAGCCGTTGCATTTTTCCTCGTCTATATGAATGATTTTACGTACCATTTTCTTTCCTCCCTTGTTTTCTTGCTCTGATTATAGTATATTTTAAAGAGATATTATGTTGCTGCAACCACAAATATGGAGGAAATTTATGGAATTATCTTTTATACCCCTGCTCCACGACATCACCCCGAAGGAAGTGGATGAAATGCAAACTCTGCACGGTATGCACAGGCACAGCTACCAAAAGGGCGAGATGATCCTTCACGCGGGCTATATAGCCCAGGAGATGGGCATTGTGCTATCGGGAGCGTCCATATAGAAAACGTGAACGTGTGGGGGACCCGAAGCATCCTACAGGCAGTCCCAGCGGGTCAGATGTTCGCCGAGACCTATGTGATGTGCCGGGAACCGCTGATGGTAGACGTGGTCTGCGCGGAGGACGCTCAAGTCCTGATGATGGACATTACCGCCCTGCTGCGGGAGGAAAACCGGCAGAAAACGTGGCACCCAAAGCTATACCGCAACTTGCTGATGGGAGCTTTCCAGAAAAATCTAGCCCTAAGCAACCGCATATTCTGCACGACTCCTAAATCCGCGCGGGGGCGAGTGCTGTCCTTTTTTTCATACCAGTCTGTGCGGGCAGGCAGAGCCGAGTTCACTATACCCTTTGACCGGCAGAAGATGTCCGATTATCTGAACCTGGACCGCAGCGCGCTTTCCAAAGAGCCGGGGAAAATGCGGCGGGATGGGCTTATCGATTTTCGGAAAAATCACTTTGTTTTGAAGTAAGATATGGAAAGAAAAAGCACAGGAATTTTGAGAACTCCTGCGTCTAAAATGCGAACCTAAATAACCTCTACTATCCAGATTTTGATAGATCCATGTAATTTCATTGGGATACAAAAAAGATAGAGTTGCTTTTCGAAAAAAGTCTGAAAAGCAGCTCTACTTCAAATTATTCAATCTAACAGCAGTTGACAATTCATGGCAGATGATCTATAATATTATTGCCTTACACGTAGGATGTAAGGGAGATGTATTGTTGTCAATCCTTTCGTAGCAATTTCTATCAGGAGCTCCTGATAGGGTTTGTGAACTTGGAGATACTGGTTGAAAGCTGTCAGAACGGCGGCCACCGTTATCAAACATATCCAGAGGATGGCACAGGCATCCCATTCAATTATATCATAGTTGAATATTGCGTAATCGGGCAGCTGGTTTCTTGGTATGTCATAATAGCTGTACAATGAGAAACTATCAACAAAACTGTATATCCGCCAACTTAGGGATGCTGCCCCCCGTGTTGGCGGATATTGCATTTTGTAAGGAGATTTTGAGATGACTGATAAAGAATGGCTGGCATCAGATGAGGCAAAAGAAAAAAGTATGCGTTTTTATGCTCGCTTTGATTACAGAACGAATATAGGGCAGCAACGCGTTTATTTATCAGATCCGAAAAATATAAAACTGCATGGATTCTATCCGTTTATTCATTATAAGCAAAAGCAGACTAAATACAGTAAAGCAGACGGAAAGACAGATAAAAAGCGGGATATTTGCTATGCTGCACACATTGACCGCTGTATATATCAGTATTATAACTTTATTTTAGGCGAGTTATATAATCAGCGTGTAGAACAAGATAGGATATTCCATGTTGCTGTAGCCTATAGGAGCGACCTTCATCAAAGCAATATCAACTTTGCAAAGCGTGCCATCGACTTTATCCGAAATAATTCTCCGTGCTATATTTATGATTGGAGATTTCACTGGCTTTTTCGACAATCTGGATCACAACTATTTAAAGCGTCAATGGTGTTCTTTGCTGGGGGAATCACGGCTCCCAGACGATCATTATGCTGTCTTCAAAAGTTTAACTAGGTATAGTGTTTGGGAACTGTCTGATTTATTGGCTCTGAACCATCTGCCGGATGATCGGAAAGGCCGTAAGGAACTGAATTCTCGTTCGCGTGTACTATCAATAGAGGAATTCAAAGCTAACCGATCACACATCAAACCAAACCCAAACAAATACGGCATCCCCCAGGGCTCTCCGATCAGCGGCATACTTGCAAATATATACATGATGGATGTTGATAGGCAAGTTCATTATTTTGTAAGTAATTTGAACGGATTCTATATGCGTTATAGTGATGACTTTATTATTGTGATCCCAGACAACGGAGATACATCATCTCAAGCAATGAAAGATGTGAGCGGATTCTTTAAAATTGATGGATTGACTTTAGAACCAGAAAAAACACAATATTACCGATTTGAAAACCAATCGTTAGTAAGTTGTAGCGCACAGTATGGCATATCCGATAAAAAGTCAAAACGCTTTATCAATTTTCTCGGTTTTACTTTTGATGGGAAAACCATAACGGTCAGAGCTAAAACGACTGGAAAATATTATCAGCGTATGTACAGGAAAGTTAAAAGTATAACAAAATCACCGGGAAACATTTCTGTAGGAAAACGCATTCTTGCCTCAAACTTGTACAATCTATATTCTATTAAGGGTGCAAATGGTTATCTGATCAAGAAGAGAGATGGTCACACAAGAAAGTGTTCCGGCAACTTTTTGACATATATACAACGTTCAAAAAAGATTATTGGATATAAGGAATCGATTGACAGAGATACCAGACTGCATATGTCAAAAATACGAAAAGCATTAAAACGTCAATTGCGTGGGTAACATTGTAGTCCCTTCCACAAAAATAATCTATGTATTCCGATTGACATTTTTACACCATCCCGATAATCTTTCTAGATAGTGTCTACACAAGGTGAGAGGATCGTGATAGAATGGAAACATCATAAAAAGGCAGGAGAGAAAAAGATGGAAACATCCTATCACAGACATGACATAAGCGATAACGTGTGGTCGTTGCTGGA